>JABAAS010000038.1 GCA_014238625.1 Alphaproteobacteria bacterium
GCATGGAATAGACGACAAGACTTTTGCGCATATTTTACGGGAGGATGAAATTGATATTTTTCTAGAACTAGATTCATTAGGCATTTACCGTCGTCCGAATGTTGCGCGTTTGAAGCCTGCTTCTTTGCATGTTGTAGCCTTTGGTGATCCGCAAGATGCGCACCGCTGGGGTTACGATGCGGTTTTGAGTGACGGGTTTTTATCGCCGCTTGTTTCCCACTCGAGCAAGCAAGAGATAGGCACTATGGGTAGCGATGATGAGGTATTGATCGACCGTACTGTGCCTTGCCCTATTTTGCGTCCTCGAGCTGGTTTTTTACAAGTTGAGGATATATTTAGAGTTGAGCCTCTCTCTATTTCTCGTCGCCGTTATTTACGAGTTGGCATTTCTGCTCCGTATGCTTCTTTTGATGCTCTTTCGCGCTCTCTTCTTGTTCGCTGCCTTCTTGAGATTCCGCGTTTTGAGTTAATTTTGGATAGCGATTCGCTAGGTGGCGAGCAAGCGGCGGCTTCTTTGCTAGCTGAGATTGAGGATTCATTACCGCCTCGAGACCAAAAACGCATTAGAGTTTTATCGGATCATTCTTCGTTTGTGACTTTTCTTTCGCAAATAGATATTTTTTTGGATGTAGGTTACCCACGCTCTGCCTATATGTTTTGGCAAGCATTGCGTCATGGTATTGCGTCATTGACTTTGTCTGGCGATACGATTCTTGAGCGTTTGAGTTTATCGATAGCTCATCAAATGTCTTTTGCTAATTATTGTGTTTGCGATGATGAGGATCATTTTTTATCGCGTCTTAGTTCTCTTTGTTCTGGCTCTTCGGGTCTTCGCTGTTTTCGTCAAGCTTTGCGTTTTAAGAAGGATGCTCGAGTTCAGCAACGTCTATCTTCTGAGAAGGCTTTGTCTTTTATCGGTTCTCTACTTGAAGGAGTTAGCGTTTTGGGTAGGAGCGGTCGTTATGTATCTCCGCATCTGGAGTTGGATTTATGACGAGTTTATCTTTGCCGTCGGCGCCGTTTTTTTTATCTAAGGTTAGCGACGCTCGAATGTTGCGCAACATAGAGTGGCTTAGCAAGGATCACCCTTCTCTTGCTCGGTCTCTTGAGAGTCCGTTGCAGCGCCGTTTTTACAAACCGTTAATAGAACGAGGTCGGATTACCAATTTAGAGATTGGAGGCACCAGACTTTACGAAGTTGATGCTCGCCAGCATGCGAGCAACGAGTTGAAATCTTATTTTTCTAGCAAACCGAGATATATTAATCCTCCCTCCTCCCATATTCATTACTCATCTGCTGCGTCTTTTGGTCGTCAGGATATGTGTTTTAGGCGAGATTTAGATTCGGTTTTTTTGCGCGACTGTCGTTTGCATCCGAAGTTTCGCGATGTATCGCGTAAGGAGCGTTCTTTACTAGTTATTTTCGGTCTTGGTTTAGGTTACCACATTGCGCCGCTTATCAGACGTTTGCGTCCTTGCAATGTCTGCATCCTTGAGACTCGTCAAGAGAGTTTATATTTTTCGTCTAGCATGCATGATTTTTCACGCTGGCATGATTTGTGTAGATCTCGCAATGGTCGCCTATGCTTTGTATTAGAGGATGATGTTGAGGGATTAGAGTCATCCTTCAGTAAATTTTTGTTTGATAGTATGTATTTTTTTGCGGATAGTTTCTTTTTCTACCGCCATTCGACTGTTTCTGCGACATTGGAGCGTCTTTATCCTCGTCTTATGAGCATTATTGATATTTCTGCTACTAATATGGGTTATTTTGAGGATCAAACCCGCATGTTAGAAAACAGCAGGAAGAATCTTTCGCTTTCTAGTAGCACGCTGATTTTGGAAAACCCTACTCGTTTTCGTCCGAAGCGCGAGATATTAATTATTGCGAATGGTCCTTCGCTAGACGATTCTTTATCTTATTTGCCTCGTCTTTGCGTTGGTCGAGTAGTTTTTTCTTGTGGTTCTGCGCTTTACACTTTGTTGAAGAACGGCATTGTTCCTGACTACCACTGCGAGATTGAGAATATTTTTCCCAAGTTTAACCATATAACGAAAGCGTTGGAGGATGGTTATTGTTTAGACGAGATAATTCTTTTTGCATCAGTGACTGTACAGACGGATGTTGTTTCGGAGTTTAAGAAGCGCGTATTATTTTTACGCTCTTTGACTCCATTTAGCTATTTGAGCGAGCTAGGTAATCTTAGCAGTGTTTCACCTACGGTGTCTAACACGGCTTTATCTTGTACTGGTGCGTTGGGGTTTTCGAAGTATTATTTTTTAGGAGTAGATATGGGCTACAAGGGCGAGCGTAGTCATCATGCGAAGGACGCGGTACATTTTATTTACAAAGACTTTGCGGCTCAACAAGAACAGCAAATGGCTGAGAGTACTCTACTTTTTCGTGGTAATTTCGGAGGCTATGTTAGATCTCAAAACATCTTTCTAGTATCGAAGCATGTTTTAGAGATGGAGGCGCAGAGTCGTCCTCGGCATTGCTTTTACAATTGTAGCGATGGAGCTAAGTTGAAGGGCTTTACCCCTCTTCTTCCGACTCTGATCGAGCAATTATCGCCTCCCTCCCCCTCCTCTAACGAGAGCGAAGACGAGGAGCGATTGTATAGCCTTTGCTCGAAGATTTCTCTTACCGACGAGAGCATTTTGCTAAGGATAGAGGAGGCAGAGGTGCAGCGTAAATTTTTTGCTACGAGTCTACTAAAGATTATCAGCCGCATCTCGTCGGTCGATTCGGTAGTCGACTTGCAGGATATACATACTTTATTAAAGGAATTACTTTTTCGTTCAAAAGGAACCCCGAAAGCAAAAAATTGTAATAGCGAGGAAGTATATAGTTTTTGCGCAAGTTTTTATCAGGGAACTATTTTTATTTTTTTTGGTCAAATTTATAATTGTTTTATCAAAACTTCACATAAGCGTTGGTCTCGCATGCGCGTTGCTATTACTACCCATCTCGAACGTCGATTGCAACAGATGGATAAAGATTTGCAAGATGTATTTGCGAGCTCCCGCGCGCACTTTATATCTGCTAGAGAGCTTTCACCAACAATAGATTCAAATGTAGATTCTAGTATTAATTAATTTAATTAATGTTTAAATAAATATATTAGCAAATATAACTTTTACTTTCAGCGATAGGCTCAGGTTTAGATACCAAGTATCAGGCATAAGGTATATTTTGCAGACTATAATGCTTTTGTCGTAGGGTAGCTAGCTGCAGTTTACTCTCCTGATCGATGTTTTCCCCCTTTGCTTCAATTTTTTTGATTTCTTCAAGAGTTGTATGATCGTCGGTTTTCTTCAGGTCGAAGACTTCTGGCACTAGCAGAATTGCTTTGTTATCGTTTATCCAAGCTGTTCCGCTTGCTACGAAGTATCTTTCGTTTGCGTTGAGCTTTTCATCGAAGATACATATTACGCCTGGTCTTAATGCGCATAGCATAGGAGCGATGTGAGCCATCACGCCGAGGTCTCCTTCTTCGCTTGGCACGACGACAAGAGTTACTTCTTTGTTCAAGAAAGTTTTTTCTGGCGTTAGGATTTCTAGCAAAATAGTTTCGTGCTGCTCTGGCATGCTATCTCCCTTTTAATTTTGTTATTGATGCGCTTTTCTGTACTCGAGTAATTTTATCGAGTATTTTTTAGGCATTTTCGATTTGCTCTTCCAAGCTACGCGCTTTAGTTTCGACCTCCTCGATCGAGCCGACCATATAGAAAGCTGCTTCTGGCAGATTATCGTATCGTCCCTCGATGATACCCTCGAATCCGTCGAGAGTATCTTTGAGCTCTACATATTTTCCTTTGAATCCAGTAAAGACTTCTGCGGTGTGGAAGGGTTGCGCCAAGAATTTTTGTATTCGCCTTGCTCTAGCTACGACATTTTTGTCTTCTTCGGATAGCTCGTCCATCCCGAGTATAGCGATGATTTCCTGCAGAGATTTGTAAGTTTGTAGCAAACGTTGAGTTTCTCTGGCGATGGCATAATGTTGCTCGCCGATGATTCTCGGGTCTAGTATTCGAGAAGTAGAATCGAGCGGATCGACCGCTGGATATATTCCCAGCTCAGCGATCTGCCTTGACAGCACTGTTGTTGCATCCAAATGAGAGAAAGTTGTAGCCGGTGCTGGATCGGTTAAATCGTCAGCAGGCACATATACGGCTTGCACGGATGTCACGGAGCCATTTTTAGTGGAAGTTATTCTCTCCTGCATAGTTCCCATGTCGGTTCCGAGAGTAGGTTGGTATCCTACGGCGGAAGGTATTCTACCTAATAATGCGGAGACTTCGGAGCCTGCTTGTGTAAATCGAAAAATATTGTCGATGAAGAACAAGACATCTTGCCCTTCTTTGTCGCGGAAGTATTCAGCTTGTGTTAGTCCAGTAAGGGCTACTCTTGCGCGCGCGCCCGGAGGCTCGTTCATCTGTCCATATACCAACGCGCATTTAGACTTATCCCCCTTGAGATCTATGACGCCCGATTCGACCATTTCGTGGTATAGATCGTTTCCCTCCCTTGTCCTTTCGCCGACCCCTGCAAAGACGGAGTATCCCCCATGCCCTTTTGCGATATTATTGATTAGCTCCATAATCAGGACGGTTTTTCCGACTCCCGCCCCTCCGAACAGCCCAATTTTTCCTCCCCGCGGGTATGGCGTCAGCAAGTCTATGACCTTTATACCGGTTCCCAATATCTGAGTTTTTGTTTCTTGCGATACGAAATCTGGAGCTTCTCGATGTATGGGCCAACTTTCTTTAGTTTTTATCTGCCCTCTCTCGTCGATGGGCTCTCCGATGACATTCATAATTCGTCCCAAGACTTCTCTGCCTACAGGCACTGTCAAACTATTTCCAGTATCTTGCACTTCCTGTCCGCGCATCATCCCCTCAGTTGCATCTAAAGCGATGCAACGTACGGTATTTTCACCCAAATGTTGAGCTACCTCCAAGACGAGCCTTTTGTCTTGGTTTTTAGTTTCGAGTGCGTTCAGGATAGCAGGAGGCTCCCCGTCGAAGTAAACATCGATCACCGCGCCTAATATCCTTACGATCTTGCCGCGCCGATTTTTGGCTGGGCTTGCATGAGTTTTCGTTGTCGCCTTCGCTTTAGTTTTCTGCGCGCTTTTAGGGTTTTCGGAATTTTGACTAGACATTTTAGAAGTTTTCTCGGGTTATGGTTGCGATGTGGTTCATTTGTTGTGATTTATTTACAGAGCTTCTGCGCCTGAGATTATTTCGATCAGCTCTGTTGTTATAGAGGCTTGTCGTAACCGATTGTAGCGTAAAGATAGCTCTTCTATCAATTCGCCTGCGTTTCTTGTTGCGTTGTCCATAGCGGTCATGCGAGCTGCTTGTTCAGCTGCGAAAGCATCGAGCATTGCCTCAAAGATTTGCGCGGCTATAATTTGCGGAGCTATATTTTGCAATAGGATATTTCTTTCTGGCTCGAAAGTTATTTCTTTTTGCTGGTTTTCATTGTTGTTATTTTTTTTATTTCCATCTGCGCCGATAGGTATCATGGTATGTGCGACGACCTTTTGCGTTAGGACTGACTCGAAATGGTTATAGAATAAGACGCACCTATCGAATCGTTCTTGTTCGAACATGCTGATTATCTCTGTAGCTAATGCTTTAGCGAATGCTTCGTGCGGCACTGGACGGTTTACATCCTCGTGCGTATATAGCAGTTTCTGCCCCATTGCCTTCTGTAGAGTTGGTTTAGCTTTTCTTCCTACTAATATTACGGTTGTATTTTCTTTATTTTTTTTTTGGTTATTGTAGGCGATAATTTTTTTAGTGACGTTTGCGTTGTATCCTCCACATAGTCCGCGCGCGGATGCGATTGCGAGGCATAGTGTTTTAGTTTTCTCTTCCTCCTTTTCGCGCCCGATGAAGATTTGCGGAGCTGGTTTTGTCAAGTGTTGAGCGATACTTTGCGCGAGCTGTATGTATTTTTCTGCGTAAGGTTTAGCTTCTCCAGCGCGTGACTGCGCGCGCCGCAATTTTGCTGCGGACATCATTTTCATAGCCGAAGTAATTCGCTTTGTGCTCTTTGTAGTTGTTATAGAGCGTCGTAGTTCTTTCAATCCGGACAATTCATCTACTCAATTTATTTTTGTTCGAGTTTTGTCGATTTTGTTTATAATTTTATTTTATCAGGGTAATTTTTCAAATTCTTTGACGAATCTCTCAAGCACTGTAGCGAGTTTTTCTGCGTTTTCGTTGCTGAGTTTTCCGCTTTGTCGAATATCTTTCAGCAAGCCTGCTTGTGTATTACGGACTTTTTGCAATAGGGCTTGCTCAAAGCTTTCTATTCGCTCTATGGGTATTTTGTCTAAATATCCTTTGACGCCTGCAAAGATAGCGAGTACTTGTTCTTCCATGGGGATGGGTGAGTATTGTTTTTGCTTGAGCAGTTCTGTTAGCCTTGCGCCTCGCGCGAGCAGTCTTTGCGTAGTTGGGTCGAGGTCTGATGCGAATTGAGCGAAAGCTTCCATTTCTCGATATTGAGCGAGTTCCAGTTTAATGGAACCAGCGACGACTTTCATTGCTTTAGATTGTGCGGCGGATCCTACTCTACTAACGGAAATACCTACATTTATGGCTGGTCTTATACCTTTATAGAATAGTTCGGTTTGCAGGAAGATTTGCCCGTCTGTTATGGAGATGACATTTGTTGGAATATATGCGGAGACATCGCTAGCTTGCGTTTCGATTATGGGCAGGGCTGTTAGCGATCCGCCTTTATACTCGTTGCTGAGTTTAGCAGCTCTCTCGAGCAATCTTGAGTGCAAGTAGAAGACATCACCTGGGTATGCTTCGCGTCCTGGCGGTCTTCGCATCAGTAGCGACATTTGTCGATATGCGTTAGCTTGTTTTGAGAGATCGTCGTATACGATGAGCGCGTGCATCCCGTTATCGCGGTAGTATTCACCGATAGCACATCCGCTGTATGGCGCGAGGAATTGCAAAGGAGCAGGGTCTGATGCGGTAGCGGCGACGATGGTTGTATAATCCATGGCGCCATATTCTGTTAGTGTGTGAGCTAGTTGAGCGACGGTTGATCGTTTTTGTCCAATGACGACATATATGCAATAGAGTTTTTCGCTTTCATTATCGCTATTGTTTATGGTGCGTTGATTTATGACAGCGTCGATAGCGAGGGCGCTTTTTCCGGTTTGCCTATCGCCGATGATGAGTTCGCGCTGTCCTCTTCCGATAGGCACGAGAGCGTCGAGCACTTTGATACCTGTTTGTACTGGTTCGCATACGGATTGCCTAGGTATTATTCCTGGAGCTTTGACGTCGATCAGCCCTCTATGTTTAGTTATTATATCGCCTTTTCCGTCGATGGGATTTCCGAGAGCGTCTACGACTCTACCGAGTAGAGCTTTTCCGATGGGAATATCTGCGATACTTCCGGTTCTTTTTACGACTTCTCCTTCTTTGACTTCTCTATCGCTTCCGAAGAGCACGACTCCGACGGTATCTGTTTCGAGGTTGAGCGCCATTCCTTTGACTCCTGATTCGAACTCGACCATTTCTCCGGCACGCACCATATCTAATCCGTATACGCGAGCTACTCCGTCTCCGATGGATACGACATGCCCTACTTCTGACACTTCTGCGAGCGCATCGAAGTTAGCTATATTTTTTTTCAATAGAGCTGATATTTCACTAGTGCTTATTGTCATATTGTTTGTTCCATATTGTGTAGTTTTTGTTTCAAGCGTCGTAGTTCGGTTCGCAAGGACAAGTCGACCATGTGGCTTTGTATAGTAATGACTATTCCGCTAATGAGCGATTCATCTTCATTGAAGTTTAGAGCGAGGGGCACTTTTCCCAACCGAGATTTCAGGGCTTCTTCGAGAGATTTTTTTTCGACGACATTTAGTTTTTTTGCGCTGAGTATATGTCCTTTGACCTCGCCTCTTTCGCGAGCTTCGAGCTCTTGCAATCGCGAGTTTATTTTAGGGAACAGCGCGAGTTTGCGAGATCTCGCCAGCAGTTTGAGACAGTTATGTATTATTTTTCCGAGTTTCAACTTTGCATTTAGGTCGTCTAGCAAGTTTTCTATACTTTTGCGTTCGAATTTAGGATTAGCTACGAGTCGTTGCATATCGGTGCTATCGCGCAAGCAATCTGCCATGCGTTTTGCTGCTGTTAGAGTTTCGGGCATAGTTTTTTCTTCACGCGCGACATCGAATAGAGCCTGTGCGAATTGCTTGATTGTTTCATTGTTGCTGTCTTTATCTTTTTTCATAGTATTTTTGAACAGCGTATTTTTGCGTCATTTATCGTTTCTCGAGTTCTATTTTTTTTAGCATATGGCAGAGCCATCACGCAAGCGCGGTTGTTATGGTTTGACTTGTTGCGTTTGAGTTTTTGGTTTATTATGGACTATTGACTTGTCCAGAACCACCCGAGCGAGACCGTAGCTATGCTCCGAGCCCAAGCATATAGCAAAGTATATAGCCTTTCCGAGACTATCAGCCTACCTATCGAGCGGTTGCGATTTTCTTTAGGTCGTGTGAGTTTTTTCTTTGCGTTATTTTTGAGTTTTTTTAGTTTTTCGTTTGCCTCGATTTCTGCGGAGACGGACGCGGACGCGGCGGTTAAGTTCCGCAAGTTTTTGATGCGCGAGATAGAGGCGTCGCTAGTTTCGTCATTTTTACTAGTTAAGGGCGAGGTATCGGACGAGGCATCGCTATCGTTGCAGGCTCAGATTCTCTCTCTTGCGGCGGAGCGTGCTGGCGCGTCTTTTTCTTTTCGCACGCGCGGCTTGCAAGAGGAGACGAGCGCGCATGAGCGAGTTTGGACTAAGCAGTCAGACTTTCAGTCTCTTATGCGAGAGTTTGCAACATCGGCGAAGTCTTATGCGGATTTAGTTAAGAGGAGCGAGCAGGATTCGTCGCTACGCGCTTCGCTTGGCTCTGCTTTGGGTGGTTTAGGCAAGCAATGTAAGGCTTGTCACAAGCGATATCGTATTGAGAAGTGACCTATAATCGGCGCGCGAGTGCTGTTTTATTTTCTTTTAGAGACTACATTTTTCATTTTTCATTTTTTTGTAGATTATGATGTCTGGTCTGCAATTAGTTATGGCGGCGCAGGGAGTTTTATTGCTCGCCCTGTCGTTTTCGATGTTGGTACCTGCCTTTGTAGACTATCTTGGCGCGGGACAATCCTTTAGGTCTTTTCTTCTTTCTGCTGCGATTGTTTTAGTATTAGGCGGCACGGTTTTACTTTCATCGATGCGCGCGCTTTTAGTTTCGCGTTCGCAGATTTCCTATCGAGATTCGTTTTTAATCACTGTTGGCGCGTGGGTAATGGTTGGAGTTTTTGGAGCATTACCGTTTGTTTTTGCTCTCGATGGTTTTTCTTACACGGACGCATTATTTGAATCGCTATCTGGTCTTACGACGACTGGCTCTACGGTTATTACGAATTTAGACGAGCTAGCGCATGGCTTATTGCTTTGGCGTTCGTTGTTGCAATGGATTGGCGGTATAGGGATCATCGTAACGACGGTTTTACTATTTCCTTTATTGCGAGTAGGGGGCATGCAACTTTTCCGCGTTGAGCTTGCTGGTCAAGGTGAGAAGGCTGTCGCGCGTTTAGGACCACTTGTTTCTTGGATTATCGTTATTTATATTTTTCTGACTTTTTCTTGCGGACTTCTTTACTGGATTTTTGGGATGTCTCTTTTCGATGCGATAAACCATGCGATGACGACTGTTGCGACGGGGGGCTTTTCGACCCACAACGAGTCTTTTGGTTTTTTCGATGATTTCCGCATAGAGTTAGTTGCGGTAGTTTTCATGATACTAGGCTCGATGCCGTTAGTATTGTATTTACAGATTTTACTTGGACGAGGAATGCGTTTTTTGTCCGATGAGCAAGTTCGTGGTTTTTTACTAATTTTGACAATTGTTGTGTTGATGGCTTTTTTCCCTCTTATAGGGGAGCCGCACCACAACATTTTTTCTTCATTCCGCATCAGTTTATTTAATATGACCTCACTGATGACTGGCACGGGCTATGCGTCTGACGACTATAGTGCTTGGGGAGCTTGGGCTATTTCATTTTGTTTATTTGTCATGTTTATCGGCGGCTGTGCGGGCTCGACCAGCTGTGGCATCAAGGTATTTCGTATTATCGTATTGTTTAAAACGGCACTACTACAGATGCGCCAGATGTTGCAACCGAAGCGAGTTTTTATAATGACTTATAATAGGAAGGCTATTCCG
>JABAAS010000039.1 GCA_014238625.1 Alphaproteobacteria bacterium
AAAAAATACTGCATCTGATCATGCAACATCGTGTGATACCTGATCGTCGCCGTAAATGAATCCTTCTCTGAGCGAGACGGAAGCTCGCCACTCAGCAAAAGATAGCAAACCTCCAAATAGTCGCTACGCTCCGCTAGCTCCCCTATCTCATAGCCACGATGCATCAAAACTCCCTTATCTCCATCGATAAAAGTAATCGCAGAGCTGCAGCTGCCAGTCATACCATAGCCAGGATCGTAAGTATAAAAACCTAACTCGGACTGCAGAGGAGATATGTCTATAACCGACGAACCCATCGTGCCATCGATAATCGAAAGACGTAATTTCTTGCCACTACGCTCGTCTATAACCGTTACAAAATCTTCGCTCCCCTTAACAGAGCTCTTTCTAATATCCGACATAATATCTATTTTAGAACATAATTAAAAAAAGAGCAATAGAACAAAAAATACAAACACATAAAATCAATAATGTAAAAAAGCAGGCGGTCTATAAGCCGGGTTCTGTAATGGATAAATCCAATGGCGAACATTCATCTAGGACAACGATTACTCGCCGTCTCTGGCGACCTACTCGAACATATCCGAAGACAGAGCAACTACCTCGTCAAAAGTAGTCTCTGTTCTATTTGGTCTTGCTCCAGACGGGGCTTGCCATGCCGCTTTCGTTACCTCAAGCGCGGTGCGCTCTTACCGCACCTTTTCAACCTTACCCATATAAATATAGGCGGTGTCTTTTCTGTGGCGCTTTCCCTAAACTCGCGATAATCAATGAAAATCGCTTCGCTTGCCGGGGGTTACCCGACGCCTTGTCTCCGTGGAGCCCGGACTTTCCTCGTGCATAAAATGATAATATCAAATAAACACGCGTTCGCCCAACCGCCTGCTCAAATATAAATAATACATACAATTAATTTAAGCAAGAAATTAATGTATAAAAATAACTACATAAATAATATAAATAAATATAGCGTCAAGCACTATATTATATTTTAGCATCTACTGCTCCCCCCAGCCTCGTAGTAGCGCACGCGCCAAAGAAACGCACTCGTAATCCGCAACATTGTTTATTAGCCTACATCGATACCTGCGCTGAAAAGCTGCAACCCTCCTCGCACAAAAAGGCGCATAACCTATCCTCGTCAATAAATCATTTAGTAAATCGTCCAAACAAGAATCATTTATATCTGTTCTCTTAAACTCATTATTAACATCAATATCAACAATGCGCGGCACAAAACCTACTCCACCATCCGCTAAATAACTCCAATCAAATAACTCGCCAGGGTCTAGTTTGCGATCTGGCGATATGTCCGAATGTCCCAATATCCAACTCGAAGAAATCTTATGCTCCGAAACTATGCGACGCGAAAGTGATAGTAAGGAGGACATCTGCGCATCCGCAAAAGCATGGTAGCCGAAATCGTGTCCCTTGTTTACAAGCTCTATGCCAAGCGAGAAGTCGTTCAGAGACTCCAGACCTCGCCAAAAGCTAACTCCAGCATGCCAAGCTCGCTTGCTCTCATCAAGTAGAGAAAAAATACTACCATCCTCGTCTATAACATAATGCGCAGATACTCGATTGCTTATCCCAGAATCGCATAGTCTCGAAATCGCACTACCAAAGTCCTCCATTCCCGTATAGTGTAATACTAACGCGCTTATCTCAGCGCTACGCTCGTCAAAGTTTGGCGATTGATACGAGCGTGAAATCTCCATTAAACTAGAAAGGCTGGTAATACATCTATAATACCGCCGACAATGCTAACGCTAATTAATAATCTCAACCAACGCTTGCTGCGGTGCAAAAGCTAAATATCGAAATTTAATATTGTACTTCTTAACGATTTCATGCCACGCACGAAATTCTCCGTTCCGCCAATTAGGCCAGCCGATAAACTCATCAAACAATAGCAAAAGACCAGGCGTAAGATGTTGAGATAATTCTTCAAGAGCAAGAAATGTAGATTCGTAAGTGTCACAATCTATATGGATAAATTTAATCGAAGAATCTTTTAAATTATCTCTGCAAAACTCAGGTAATGTTTTATCAAACCATCCTTTCACAAGCGTAACATTGCTACTAACAGCAGGAAGCTCGCCACCAAGGTCAAAAGCTCCCTTGGAAGATACATTGCCCTTCCAATCCTCAGCCAAGCCTTCAAAAGAATCAAAGCCGAAAAAATCTGTCTCAGGAAGTCGATCCGCAAAGTAATTTATGCTACTACCTCCAAAAACCCCTAACTCTATGCAAACACCATCTATCTCTCGCTCCTTAACTCTCAGAATCGCGTAGTTCCAAATAAAAAAAATATCCCTAAAAACAAGTACATCTTTTAAATGCTTCTCCACAAAATCCGCAGACTCTTCAACCGCTCGCTCAAACAAAACTGCCTGCAAGTTATGTTTGTAGCTAAAGGCGTGACTCTGTACTCTTTGCACCATTTGATTTAATA
Source organism: Alphaproteobacteria bacterium (assembly GCA_014238625.1). Lineage (GTDB taxonomy): Bacteria > Pseudomonadota > Alphaproteobacteria > JABAAW01 > JABAAW01 > JABAAW01. The sequence continues at coordinate 2,456 of JABAAS010000039.1, forward strand.
CAATGGCACTATGGCTACCTTCTTCGCTATACATAAAATCAAACATCCTTTGTTTCATTTTGTCAAAAACATAATAAATAATTTTCAAAACAGTAATATCAAAAAGATAGTGCAGTATTCTTTTCATTCTAATATAGCCTCCTCGACTAACTCAGTTTGCCATGGCAGTGCTTATACTTCTTGCCAGAGCCACAAGGGCAAGAAGCGTTGCGGCGAATCTTATGTGCAGATACTAACGGTTTGCTAATGCTCGGGCGAGCATTAACATCCTCACCAACATCGACTCTACTATCCCTGACTCTACTATCTCTGCCGCCACCACCAGCCCTGCCACCACCAGCCCTGCCAGAACGCGAGGGCGTGGCAGTGCCAACATCAATCGTAAGGCGCGATAGCAACGCAACTACATTCTCCTTCATAAGCCATAGCATGCCCTCGAATAATTCAAATGCCTCGCGGCGATAGGCGTTAAGCGGGTCCTGCTGACCATAGGAGCGAAGTCCTATGCCTTGGCGTAAGTGGTCTAACTGACCTAAGTGATCCTTCCAAAGCGCGTCTTGTACCTGTAGTAATAAATAACGCTCCGCATCCTCCATTACAGAACGCGAAACACTCGAAAATTGATTCTCAACATGCTCGCTAACAGCCGAACCTATACGCTTGCGCAAAATATCCTCCGCTACTCCCTCCTCCTTAGCCCAGCTCGTTATCGGAAGATCAAGCGCAAATAAACGCAAAGTCTCCTCATGCAAGCCAGACAAATCCCATTGCTCCGGTAAAACACGCTCGGGCAGTGAGCGCTTTATCATCTTGTCTAGCAAGTCATCGCGAAACTCAGCAACCAAATCACTCTGCGAAACACTATCGTTCATAAATGCTCGACGCTGCGCAAAAACTATCTTACGCTGGTCGTTCGTTACATCGTCAAACTTTAATAACTGCTTGCGAATCTCAAAATTCTGCTCCTCAACCTTCCTTTGCGCCTTCTCTATCGCCTTGCTAACCCAAGGGTGCGATATCGCCTCGTCCGCACGAATACCCAACTTCTCTAGCATCGAATCAAGACGCTGCGAGCCAAAAACTCGCATCAAGTCGTCCTCTAAACTCAAAAAAAACTTCGAACGACCAGAGTCTCCCTGCCTGCCAGAACGACCGCGCAGCTGGTTGTCTATCCGACGACTCTCATGACGCTCGGTGCCTAAAATAAATAAACCGCCAGCAGCTCGAACGCGCTCGCCATTCGCGCGAATCTCCGACAAAACTGCCTCGCTACTCCTATCCTCGCTGCCACTTTTACCCTTACCTTTGCCAGAAGAAAGCTGCTGCGATTGCGCTAGAATCGCTTCAGCATTGCCGCCTAGTTGGATGTCCGTACCACGACCAGCCATGTTCGTAGCTATAGTAACGCTGCCAGAACGGCCAGCATTGATGATTATCTCCGCCTCTTGGTCATGACGACGCGCGTTTAATACCTGATGCGGAATCTTCGCTCGGCGCAAGCGGGATGAAAGATGCTCCGACTTCTCTATCGAAACAGTCCCGATCAATATAGGCTGACCTTTAGAAAAACATGTTTCTATTTGACGCTCAATCGCTTTGTCGCGCTCCTCCTTTGTCCGATAAATCTCATCGTTATCGTCCTTCCGACACATCGGCTTATTCGTCTCAAGCGCAACAACTCGCAAGCCGTATATCTCTTCAAACTCCGCAGCCTCCGTCATCGCCGTGCCAGTCATTCCCGCTAGCTTGTCATAGCCGCGGAAGTAGTTCTGAAAAGTGATCGACGCTAAAGTTTGATTCTCGTTCTGAATCGTAACTCCCTCCTTCGCCTCAAGCGCCTGATGCAAACCATCCGAATAACGACGACCCTCCATTATACGACCGGTGAACTCGTCTATTATCAAAACCGCACCATCCTTGACTATATAATCGCTATCGCGGTGAAAAAGATGACGCGCCTTCAAACTCTGCGTAATCTGGTGGACAAGCGTGATGTTGTCTAAATCATACAAACCTCCACTACTAATTAAGCCATGTTCTTCAACCAAAGACTCGCAGTATTCAGAGCCACTCTCCGTCAGAGAAATGCTCCGTTGCTTCTCGTCCTTCTCAAAATGCTCCGCAGACAAGACAGATACTAGGCGATCTACTTTGCCGTAAGTGTCAACGCTACGCTGCGCTGGACCAGAAATAATCAAAGGCGTGCGTGCCTCGTCTATCAATATGCTATCTACCTCATCAACAATCGCGTAGTGGAAACCTCGTTGCACGCAATCGTCCGAGCGAAGTTTCAAATTGTCTCGCAGAAAGTCAAACCCTAACTCGTTGTTCGTACCATAGGTGATGTCACAGGCATACTGCGCCTTGCGCTCAAAATCGTCTAAACCCGCATAAATGCAACCAGTCGTTAAGCCTAACGCTCGAAAAACCTTACCCATCCAAGCAGCATCACGGCGCGCCAAGTAATCGTTTACTGTAACTATATGCACTCCCTTATTATCCAATGCGTTCAATGCCGCCGCTAATGTCGCAACTAATGTCTTGCCCTCGCCAGTCTTCATCTCCGCTATCTCGCCACGGTGAAGCACTATGCCTCCAGCTATCTGAACATCAAAGTGAGTCTGCTCAAGCGTGCGAGTCGCCGCCTCACGCACTAAAGAAAAAGCCTCGGGAAGAAGATTATCAAGTTTCTCATCGCTGGCTCTACGCCTGCGGAGAGCAGCAAACTTTTCTCGTAGCTCCGAATCGCTACACTCTCGCAAAACAGGCGCAAGAGCAGAAGTCGCTGAAACCATAGGCCGAAGCGACTTCAGAACGCGCTCGTTCGCAGAGCCAAAAAATCCAAGAAGCGGTGATAGCATGCTCGCGTTATAAGGCAATAGACGCAAATAGGCAACGACCTTGCGTAAAAAAGTTTGTTTCTGCGTGCATCAATAATAAAAAAATTATACAATTCAATCCATGCTGCATAAAAAAAACATCCCTTTAATCATAATAATAGCTTTGTCCATCTCAGCCATCTCGACGCAGGCAAGTGCAAAAAAAAATGAAAACACAAATAACTATCAGAACTTTGACCGCAACCAGCAAGACCCTTACCAAGAAGACCCCTACCTGCAAGACCCTTTCGCAAATAGCGAGCTAATAGATGGGCAGCAAAATGACAAGCCTGCAAAGCTGGAGCAAAAAGTAAAAACAAAAGTAGAAACTTTGGAAAAAATATACAGCCTACCCCTACCCTTGCCAGTAGGACGCAGGGACGCTCGCATCGAAGATAAAAACTCGCAAAAAAATATAGAAAAGCGCACAAAAAGGCTCGAAGCCCAAAAAAAATTCCCAAAAAATTACACCCTCGTTCAAACTTTCGATTTGCCCTCAATAGAGGAGAGCAAACCCATTGCAGAAAGAAAAAAATTCCAGAAATACGCCAAACTGCCAGACCCCTTCGTCAAGTTTAACCGATACCAATTCAAAGCAACTCGAAGATACGAAAGATATTTCTTCCGACCACTCGCTAAAGGATGGAGAAAATTACCTAATATCATAACAAATCCCATCATAAACTTCGCTAAAAACCTCGCCGCACCAAAGCACTTCGTAAACGCTCTGCTGCAGGGAAACCCGCTGCGTGCTATACAATCCTTGTTCTCATTCACGCTCAACTCCACAATCGGATTCGGCGGAATCATAAATGTCGCTCAAGGAATCGGAATGCCAGACTCCTCCGAAGATTTCGGGCAGACACTCGCAATATACGGAGTAAAACCAGGGGCTTACTTGTTCCTAGTCGCTCCCTCATCAACTCGAGATACAGCAGGAGACATCATCGACGCCTTCCTCATAAACCAATTCGCAAACCCCGCTCAATACATAATCCCATACTACGGACAGGGAATATCCATAGGACTCGGTATGCTAATCGGACTCGACGCATACGGAAAAGCCCTAAAGCAAATCGAAGCAATAGAGCAGGGTGCCATCGACCTGTATGTGACAACTAGAAGATTCTACGCATATAACCGAGCCTTGCAAATCCTAAACATCGAACAAGCAAAAAGTGAAAAAGTCGGAAATACTAACTCCGCTCAAAAAAACGCAGGAGGGAACGCAGGAGTGAACACAGGAGTAAACGCAGGCGGAGGCGAAAATAAAACTCGAACAGAAGACCCCTTCGCAGAGATCGAGGAAGAATAGAGAAAAAGTAAAGCCCTAAGGCACTCACAAGGGACACTCAAAGGGTACTCAAGGGGTACTCAAGGCGCGGGCGAGAATATACTCGCACAAACAAGATAACCCCTCTCCAAAGCTATAAAAATTAAGCAGAGGCTGAAAAACTAAGCGTTGCCTGAAACTCCAGAGAGTAAGTGCGGCGAAATGCCAAGTTGATCCATCGCGCGAGACCATTTGTCCTTATTGTCCTCCCCAAAAATAAGATCGCTGTCAAATGGAAGATGGAGCCACGCGTTGCTAGCTATCTCCTTATCCAATTGTCCCGTACCCCAACCAGCGTAGCCAAGCAGAAAAACATAGTCCTTCGGTCCCTTGCCAGCCGCTATATGCTTCAATATGTCCGCCGATGCCGTCATCGCTAGCTCGCCTAGCTCTATCGTGCCGTTAAACTTCTTATCGGGCGAATGCAAAACAAAACCACGGCTACTCTCGACAGGTCCCCCAACATGCACAGATATGCTCTCAAAGTCAGACGAAAAAGGTATGCTCAAGTGATCCAAAACATCCGTAAACTGTATCTTCTCCGCTACCTTGTTGATTACTAAACCCAGAGCTCCGTCCTTGCCTTGATGGCATAAGTAGACAATGCTGCGCTCAAATCGAGTGTCACCTATGCCAGGACTCGCTAGTAGCATTTGACCCTGCCAATAACCCCTATCAGAACCCGCGCCAACCTTCGAAAAAACTTTCGACGCAACAGAGCTAGAAGAATCTACCTCTTGCGACGACAAGCTCGCTCGCAACGAGCTAACGCGCGACGAGCTAACGCGCGATTTTTCTCGCGGCAAAGACGCTCTCGTAGACTTGCTCTTGCCAGAAACAATAGGCAAGCCGCTATCGCCTCGCAGACCTCTCGGTGATTTATTCGGTGATTTATTCGGTAATTTATTCGAAGATTTGCTCGCACGTCGCTTGCTCGCGCTCGAGATCGCTTGCTCGCTACTCGTGGCACTAATCAGCGAGGATTTCGGACGCGAGCGCGAAGAAGCTCTCGGGGAAGTCTTGCTAGATGAGACAGAAAGAGAATCCGACAAGACACTGAGCTCGTCAGCTACAACCTTAACTCCCTTAACTCCCTTAACTCCCTTAACCCCGCTCTTAACGCTCTTCTTAATCCTGCCCACTCCTACCTTCTTCGAAGACTTCTCATCCATAATACATTTCCTCGTGACAAAAAATAACTCGCAAAAAAACTAAACGCTAGCTGAAATACGAAAATCAACGATAAAATCAAGGCACTCGCATAGCATAAACAAAACCCACAGAAAGCTCCTCAATGGTGGACTATTTCAACGCTTTTTGCAAGAATAAACAATCGTAAAAGTGAAAAGTGAATGAAAAACAGAACTCGTAAAGTGAAAAAAATGCAAAATAAAAAAGCAGAAAAAAAAGCCGCTCATCTCGCTACAAAAATAGCAGTAAGCATCGCATTGTGCATCGCAATAGCATTCCCATTCTACAATGACGCTAAAGCTCAAAGCGAAAGTCAAGCTCCGAGATTCGATTACGGAAATGTCAAACTCGTTCTCAACGATAAAAAAAAAGGCGCGTTGATCTTCCAGCTACAAAAAGGATGGAAAGTCTACTGGCGTAAAAATAATATCAACTCTCTGCCTACTAAAATAAAATGGAAGAATCAAAGTAGCAAAATAATATGGCCAGTTCCAAATAGTTTCAAACTGCTCGGCATGAAAAGCTACGGATACGAAGGAGAGCTCGCTCTACCTTTTATAAATAGCGCACAAGAAAATGCAGGAAGCTCAGCTCAAGTTAGCTTCCTCGTATGTCGCGAAGTTTGCCTGCCTATCAAAGAAAATCTCATCGCTACAATAGCAAACAAAAAAGATAATGAAAAAATAATAAAAGCTCTCAAACTCGTGCCTCGTACTTACAGCGAGGAAGATAGCTCGAGTAAAATACAATACTTGCCAATCGCAGCAAAAACTCAAGAAAAATCTCTGCAAAAAATAGAAGAAAATAATCTCGAAGAAAATAATCTCGAAACCTTGCTCATAGGAAGCATAACCCTGCCAGAAAACCAGCGCCCCAAAAAACCTCGTTTGATCATCGAAGAAGATTATGAAGACGGAGCGATATTTAATGTACAAAGCATAAAAAATAATCAACAAACTATTAAATTCAAAGCCTTAGGGCAATTCAAAAAAGAAGCGCAAAAATATAACTTGCGCATAACCTTGCTCGACGAAAAATATGATGAATCTAACTACCCCATCGAATGGAATACAACAGCAGAACTCGCGCCATATAAAAATAGTTTCTTGCAAAATGAAAGTCTGCAAAACATCCTGAAAACTAAACCCATGTTATGGTTGCTAATAGTATCCCTGCTCGGTGGGCTGATATTAAATGCAATGCCTTGCGTGTTCCCAGTGCTCGCTATAAAAATAGCTTACATCGCTAAAACATCTAGCGAGAAAAATGTAAAAAATATACGAAAAGCCCTAATCGCTAACGCAATGGGGATGATAACAGCCTTCATAATACTCGCGTTATGTGTCGTAATCGTTAGTACTAGCGGGCGAAAGCTAGGATGGGGATTTCAATTCCAATCTCCATTCTTCAACGCAGTTATCGCGTCAATGTTAATAATACTAGCAGCAGATGGATTAAGAATTATAAATCTACCCTTCGCTCCATACTCGGAGAAAGGAGCTATGGATAAAAAAAGCCTGCGCACAGATTTTATAACCGGGATAGTTATAACTTGGCTCGCCACTCCTTGTGCAGCACCTATATTCGGAAGTGCTATGAGCCTAGCTCTCGCGCAAAAATCTAGCGTGATAATAATAATGTTTGCCGCAATGGGAATAGGGATGGCTAGCCCAATATTGCTCGGCGCCGCATTCCCTGCTCAATGCGCTAAACTATTGCCAAAGCCAGGGCCTTGGACAGAAATAGTAAGAAAAATAATCGGCGCAATAATACTCCTCATAGCAATCTGGTTGTTAGTAATCTTTGCAAAACAAGTATCAAAACTCGCCGCTCTATTGCTCGCCTCTAGCATCGTTGCTCTTATCGCAATCGTGCGTAGTAAATTAATATACAAAAATAAAATCAATCATAAAACCGCAAATAAAATAATATGGGCAACGCTCTTAGCTACACCCCTATTGCTCGCGTTAATACTAACCCAAACACTAGCAACTACAAAAAACTCAAAGCCAGATGATTATAGTCAAGTAAATAACTGGAGAGCTTTCAAGCCAGATGAAATACCAAAACTACTCGATAATAATAATATCGTCCTCGTAGATGTAACCGCCGACTGGTGTATAACCTGTAAGGTCAATGAAAAAATCGTCTATCAATCCGATAGAGTACGCAGACAGATGAAAAAAATGGAGATCGTGCAAATGCGCGCCGATTGGACCGCTCAAGATCAAAAAATTGAAAAATTCTTGAGACAGCACGATCGGTTCGCTATTCCCTTCACAATAATCTTTACCGCTAGCGAAGAAACTATCATACTGCCAGAGATATTTAGCCCAAATACATTCCTCGACGCGCTAGCTTACGCAGAAAAAT
>JABAAS010000003.1:0-259 GCA_014238625.1 Alphaproteobacteria bacterium
CGATGCCAGACCTAGGGCGAGCGAAAAGCCACAGCGCAAAAGATACGCTGACGCAACTAAACCCCGACATCGAAATAGTCGCGCGTCAAACGCGCATAGATCGACAATCGGCAGAAGCCTTGCTTCAACCTTGCGACCTAGCTTTAGATTGTAGCGATAACTTTCCCGCTCGCGATGCGTTAAACAGCGCATGCTTGGCGCAAGGTAAACCTTTAATCTCTGCTGCTGCTATCGGTTTCAACGCTTGTCTTATACGCCT
>JABAAS010000003.1:269-5715 GCA_014238625.1 Alphaproteobacteria bacterium
CTATCGATGCCTGCATCCGCAAGAGCCAATCTTCATTAATATGCCGCGCTGCGACACGGTCGGGATCTTCGCTCCAAGCACTGGAGTCATAGGCTCCATGCAGGCTGCGGAAGCACTGAAGTGTCTGCTAGGCAGGTCTTCGCGGTTAGAAAGCCATCTATTATGGTATGATGCGCTGGCAGGGCAATTTCACGAATTCGCATGCACAAAAAACCCAAAATGCCCAACTTGTGCATAGCCGGCTTCGAGAGAACCAGCTCTGTAGCCCCACAGTAGCCCCACCCCCAGCCAGCGCCTCGCCTATCTCTCTCTGTCTCTCTGCGGCTAGCCTGTAGCCAACCTATGGGCTATCCTTGGCACCTAACCAAGACAAGATTGTCAAGCTTCCTTTATTTTTATAGACTGCCGAATCTTTCTACTAACTCGCCAACAGTCGCTAGCATCTTATAGCGCGAGACTTCTTTAGCAACACGCGAGCTTAGCTCTCGTTGTTGAGCTGCAAAAAATTCGTTTTGGATGTTAAGCAAATCGAGCAAATTACGTTGCCCCGCACTAAATTGACGCTGATAAGCGTTCTTCTCGCGTTCGGTTGCCTTCAAAAACTGCAATGCTTGCGCGTGAATTCGACGGCTCTCAGATATTTCGACCCAAGCGTTATTAACATCTTCCTCTATACGATGCTCTGCATCCAAGCGTAAATAGCGAGCTGCTTTCAGGCGTTGTCGCTCACCGAGCGCGTCGAATACCTGCGTGAAGCCCGTTGAAAACTCGTAGACTCCACCAACGCTGACGCTATGTTCCTCGATGGTTCTGTTGAAACCACTTTGGTTTTTCGCATTACTGTAATTGTAATTTAGGTTGATCTCTGGAATAAGAGAACCCCAAGCACCTGCCGAGGCTCGTACACCGCGCCTAACATCCGAGCGAGCGGCGAGCAAGGAAGGATTGCGTGCGCGAGCGCGCTCCAACGAATCCTCAACGCTTTCCGGCAAACCTTCCAGCACAGGAGCTTCTGCCAAAGAACCGAAACTTTGTCCAATCAAACGCGTAAGACGCGAACGCCGAGCAACTTCTAGTTGACGAGTCTTGCTTAAGTCTTCCTCGCCTAAAGACAAGCGCGTCTGAGCGCGGTTAAGGAGGTAACGCTGACCAGGGTCTACCTGCGCGCGCGCCTTAACCCTACGAAAAAGCTTGCGTATATCTTCAAGATTCCTCTCAGCGTACTGACGCTGCTCGGTTGCTGTCTGAACCTCAAGGTAGGCTTGAATCGTCTCCAATATAAAGTTGCTCGCGCTAACTTGCAAACGATGGCGAGCACTACTATGCGCCGAAAAACGCTCGGCAACATCGTAAAAACGACGCGAATATAGGGGTTGCGAAACTGTAACAGTAAAATCGTAGCCAAAATTATCGCATTTGGCGATGTTATCGCTACTACCAGATGGGATAAAGCCGGAAGCAAGCTCATCGCAATCGGTAATTCCACCACCTCCTGCTACCGGGGTAGTGGCCTTATACTCGTTGATAAAATTATAACCACCACGGATTGTCGCCGTCGGCAACAATCCAGCAATTGCCGAAATACGACCAAAATTGTTTTCCTTCTGCCCAGCTTTCTCCGCTAAAAACTCACCATTCTGCAACAACATTTTGCGAATAGTCGAATCTAATGTAAGATTCTCTCCTTCCTCTACTTCTTGCGCATGCGCAGAAAGAAGAACTCGCGGGGTAGCTGAAACTAAACTTAAAAACAAAAGGCAAAGCAACAGACGCGAGAGCCTGCCATAACGCATAAAACCAAGGATAGCATAACACTTCGCAAGCGCACCAATCACTGAGGATTGCCTTGAGGAAGGTAACTTTTCTTCGTTAAAAGTCACTAATATCATTTTTCGCATACTTTAATCTCCTATAAGCGCACGAACCACAAGCAGAGTAGCCACACATCTGCTGAATAAGACAATATTGCCAACCGACCCAAAATTAATAACCTTCCCGTAGGCTAGCAACGCAGGCAAAACATCTCAAGCCGAGCATATCGAAACCTACAAGCACGACAAAATGAAAGTCCAAAGAATTTTGGAGCTTCTTGACTACCTTACACCCTCTCCCTAGTCTAGCGCATACATTAGACATAAACATCGCTACTCGCAACGATTTTTTCTGCGCCTGCATGTTTTTCCACAGAAAAGCCAATAATGCCGTATTTTTTAGACGAAGAGTAAAATTGCTCGCCATAGCCTTGCTCGAGTTTGTCTAAATCAGAGCACAATCCGTGCCAATAACCTCGTGCCAGCAAATCTGGAACATCGTTTCTTTGCGTTTTCCACAAACCTCGTTCGCGCGCCTCTTGAAAACGCGCTGCCATATCACGCAACGCATTCGGATTTACACGCGCCAGAAAAGCACGCGTATCCTCATTCAACAAGTAAGCATCAAAGAGCATCTCGAAATGACGAGCCTTCACAAGCCTCGTTGTGGCAGCAAAAGCAAACAAATAGTCTAAACTAGCCGCAATCTCGCTCGCTCCCTTGTAGCCATGCTTGCGCATGGCGCTAATCCATTTCGGATTAGCAGCCCGAGCGCGAACGATGCGCGCAATCTCATGCTCTAGGCGTAAAACGCGCGGTGAAAAAGGACGCGAGTGGTCGTTGTGATACATAACTGGACGTTTGCCTGATAGAAAATACGCCGCTACAGATAGTCCTCCCTCAAACTGGTAGTAGTCATCCGAATCGAGAATATCATGTTCGCGGTTATCTTGATTGTGGACGATTGCATCAAGCGAACCTAAACGCCGCTCAAGCGCGGGGCGAGCCTCTGCGCAAAATCCCTCCGCCCCGTAAGCACTATTCGTCTGACGAAGATAAGTCGCGGCAAGCTCCTCCTCACCACTCCACTGACCGCTATCAAGAGGAACATTCAATCCAGTGCCATAACTGCCCTGAGGAGAGCCAAATATACGATAAAAAGCACTATCGCCAAATGTAGAAAACTCCGAACGCACACTAGCCGCAATAGGGTTATCGCTAGAGGATTCCTCTAGCGCGCCAACAGAACGAACCGCACCGTCAAGAAGAGAAATCAACCGCGGAAAAGCATCGCGGAAAAAGCCAGATATCCGCAAAGTCACATCAACTCGCGGACGAGACAAAACTCCAAGAGGCAAAATCTCAAATGACTCAACACGACCAGAGCCAGATTGCCAAATAGGACGAACCCCTAACAAAGCCAGCATCTGTGCCGCATCCTCGCCAGCCGTACGCATGCAAGACGTACCCCAGGCGCTCAATGCAATGCGGCGAGGGTAGTTGCCATGCTCCTCACAATAACGCTCTAGCAGAAGGCAAGACGAACGCCAACCCAATTGCCACGCGCTCTCGGATGGAAGAGCACGTACATCAACCGAAAAGAAATTGCGACCGGTAGGCAAAACCTCAATGCGACCGCGCGAAGGCGCGCCAGAAGGGCCAGGTGATATGCGCAGACCAGAAAATCCTCGTAAAAGAGACGATAGCTCCGAGCTCGCGCAAGAATCAAACAAAGGCGCAACATGCCTGTGGAAACTAGCCAATACCGAACGAGTAGACGAAAAATGCAGAGGCAAAAAAGCTGAACCAGATAACAATGCCTCGCCGTAACTCTCAAGAGCAGAGACAACATCTCCCCAGCAGCGGAATCTAATGCTACTGGTAGAGCTCCTAGTGGCATAGGGCGCAAAAAAAGATGGGCAGTCGTCAAACGCAGAGGTGGAAACGCAAGCAGAAGAAACATCAGAGGAAACCTGTATAGTGTCTCGTGCGCGACCATTCCAAGGACCGTTCCAAACTTTGCCATAGCTGGAAGAGTCCAAAGGATCGAAAGAACTAGCCGAAAATGAGTGAAAAACAGTAGAGTTATTATCCAAACTGCCAGATGAATTATTAGACAAACAATCGTTAGGCAAGTCTCGACATAAGTCCTTGTATAAAGCGCGAAGTAAGGAATCTTGCCCCTCCTTGTCTCCACGCGGCAGGCGCAATAAAGCGCATAAAGATTCAACTCGTTCGGAAGTACCTTGTGACTCGCCAAAACTATGCAAGCCGTTGCGAATCTGCAGCTCCTTGAGCTCGCAAATGTGACCATCCAAACGCGAGAGTAAGGCAACACGAGCTTCATCTTCTATATCTTCTATCCGCGAAAGGTCTCTGGTATCTATACCACATTCCTCTAATATACCGCTTCGCTCGCCTAGCTCTGCAACCTTGCTCGTCAGCACGCGCGCCCGACGCGGATGTAGCAGACGAGCCTCCGCATATTCATCGAGTAGGCGTTCTAGCTCAGCGCTATCGCCATAGAGCATAGCGCGAGCGAGCGGTGGAGAAAGGTGGTCTATGATAACCGCAGAGCCTCGCCGCTTTGCCTGAGTACCCTCGCCAGGATCGCTAACTATAAATGGATATAGGTGCGGAATCGGCGCAAGAACCGCCTCGCAAGCACAAGCACGAGAAAGCGCGAGCGACTTGCCCGGTAGCCACTCCGCGGTGCCATGCTTGCCTAAGTGCAATATCGCAGCACTGCGCCAAACGCGGGTAAGCCAAAAGTATTGCGCCAAATAGCTATGCGGCGGAGCTAGTGCAGGGTCGTGAACGATAGCGCTAGGATCACGGTCGTAGCCACGCGAGGGCTGCAAGCAGAGAGCTATCTTACCCAACAAGACAATAGGCAAAGAAAAATATCCCTCATCTCTGCGAAAAAAAGGGTCGGCGAAAGTACCACCCAATGTCTCGCCAGATACCTTGGCAGATGTATTATCAGACGCATTCTCGGATGTTTTTTCAGGCACTTTGCCCCAAAGACCTTCGACCTCAGCGCGTAGCGAGGGTGCAAGGGTTGAGAAAAATTGCAAGTATTGGCGTGCCGATAGACGCACTGGAGAACTCGAGATTCGGCTGGGGTTCTCGTTGGTAGGTCCTGCTTGCAAGCGAGCGATAAGCGACTCTGCTTGCAAGTCCGTAGCAGAATTATCACCTAACTCGTAACCCTCTTGAGCAAGGCTCGTCAAAATTGTCTGCAATGAGCGCGGCGTGTCTAGCCCAACCCCATTGGCAATCCTGCCATCGCGGTAAGGGTAGTTATGTAACATTATGGCAAGAGGTTTTTCGCTATTTGCAAGCGAGCGCAAGCGAACCCAAGCAGCCGCTAAGCGCGCAACATAAGCGCAACGGTCTGGCAACGAGTGAAGGCGAATTGGCGCAAACTGCGTGCTAGTCTGCAGGCTTAAGCGACGTTTAAATGCTGTGGCGCGAGTGAAAATGCGTCCGTCCATTTCTGGTAACACGACCTGCATCGCCAGATCTGTAGCACTTAGCCCTTGGCTACTCTTTTGCCAAACCTCAAGACTATGAGAGGCGAAGGCTACTTGCAGTACGGGACAGTCGTAAGCGGCAAGCGGGTCTTGCCCTTC
>JABAAS010000003.1:5763-27864 GCA_014238625.1 Alphaproteobacteria bacterium
ATTAAGCTGTTTCTGCAAAAACTCTAAAGCAGGCTTTGACTTAAGGCTGGAGATATAAATAGCCGAAAGCGCTACACCTTGTTTCGCGCAGGCATTAATTAGAGCATCTATCGGTTGCGTGTCGTCTGCTTGCAGTAAGGCTCGATAGAAGAGCAGGTATGCGCGTGGCGCACTCGCACTCAAAGCAGGCTTATGCAAAACAGACTTGTGTAAAACATTTTTGGCTGTAGCCACCCTTCCCGCCACCTCATAGAGACCTGCCTCTGGCAATGGGCGAGCGGCGGCGAGGCGCGAGTTTATTTGCAAGTCTTTCTTATCTTGCGACTCATTCTGCAACCCATTTTGTATGCTACTTGCCTGATAATTACTTTTATCAGCTTTTTCTTTTCTCTTCTTATCCTCTTTGTCTTGCGGATGACTTATCGAATCCTTTGATGAATCTTTGAGCGAATCTTTGGAAGAATTCTCCTCCATCTCTCTTTTCGCAATGACAATGCGAGCCGCGGCGTGCAAAAAATTAACGCTATTATTAAAGCCGCCGTGCAATAGGTAGCCGTAGAGGCGGCGTAAATCCCCATGCGATAGGTTCGAGCGGCGGTATAATGACAAATCTTCCTGCCTATCACCCGTCAGAAGTGCCAAGGCGATGTTGCCTGCTCGACAGGCTTGCTCGACCTGCTCGCAAAAATAAGTAAAATACTCTGCTCCGCCCAAAAGCCGTGCGACCACCAAACGCGAGTGCGAAAGGGTTTTTTCTATGTAAAGATCGACCGAAGCGGGATGCTGTAAGTCGCGCAAATTCGCCAAACGTAAACTAGGTTGGATTAATTTTGCCTTACCAGCAAGGCTTTTAGCCGACTTACCATTATCGACTTTATCTCCCTTGAGTAGAAAATTTTGAGCGCGTGCCAAAACAGCTAGTTCGCTATCCGCCGCGCTTAAAAAAATAATATCGCCTGCCGACTGCTGCAGATCGCAAGCTGTGCCAAGCGTAGCCAAGTCGGTTTCTTGCGCTGCAAGAAAGTGCATTTAAGCCCAATCCACTAGGTTCAGCCTCAAGAATCTATCGCTACGAGCTTCTTTGCTAAAGAATCTATATACGAGCAACGCATAGAAACTTTCGACAAACCTTGTTGTGTTTCTAGTAGATACTCGAGGTTACTACCACGTGTGCCTCGCGCAACAGAAATAGCGTGAAGACATGTGCGCTCATCAACATCACCCGCATACTGACTACTCGTACGATCTAGAACAAAACCTAAGCAGGGCGATAAAACCTTGCCAGACTTGTCATAAGCTCGTAGCAATCGAGGTTCGTAAGCATCGGTAAACATCTCTCTGCGCCACAGCTTCTGCAAGGTCTTGTATGGCTCACCGCGCGAAGGGGAGTGCAATAGCTTATAGACCACCCCCAAACAACAACCACCACAATCTAGACCAAGCACTAACCCTGGGCGTTCCATGCTACCGCGATAAAAGGGCGACCATAGACCAAAGCGTCTGCGGAAGCCTCTGACGCAAGCGGCCACTCGCTCGGCGTAAGGAAAGTCGGGGCGGAAAATAAGCGAGCCGTAAGCAAAAATATAAAGCGACGGCTTAGCAGATGACTTAGCTGATGGCTTGGCTTGAGTCTTTGTTTCATCTTTGCCATCACGAGATAAAATACCAGGTAAAATACCTTGCAAATGCTGCTCGTAGTAGTCCTGCAGGTTAGCCATAATCTGCTCGTCGCTATAGGCTATCTCGTTTTCAGAAAAACGAGGCAAACTAACTGCTGATGATTCTTGCGATAACTCTGCTGACACGATAGGTATTCTATATATAAAACAGATTTTTTCCTTATTGTAGAGCTACGCTGTAGGGCTATGTTATAGTTATTTGGTTATAGATTGTAAAGATTAGGTATTTCGAGGATCGTGAAAATTAAAAAAGTTACGCAATTATTAACAATCCCTTGCGCATCTACAACCCTATTACTAATCTTAGTATTAGCCTCAGTAGTGTTCTCGGCTACACCCAACGAGAGTCTAGCACAACAGCGCAACGTTTGGGCAAGCGGTGGCTCTAAAGGTATTTGGGCGGTTATGCGCAACGGAATATCCGAAGCTGGCTTCAAAAGCAACTTGCGCGTGCGCTACCAGGCAGGCTTCGGAGCGGAAGCAAGCCTGCGTTTGCTCGATAAAATAAGCGATTACTCGCAAGATGCGCCCAAAAAAAACGTAGCGCAAATGCCTGCTGGGCTGTTGCTCGCAGCAGAGCCCTATTACCTGCGCGCGCTTATCGAGCAAAAAGCGCAAACATCAAACATACCAGTGATCCTGATCGGCGCGGATACGGGTAGTAAATCACAACCGAAAAACGTTCTGGCTATAGTCGGAATCGATGCGTTCGCGACAGGCAGACGCGCAGCCCAATACGCGATGGGGAAAACAAACTTACGAAACCTCCTAGCAAGCGAAACTCCGTCCCTATGCCTGCGCACGCGTAGCGACGACCCTGCACGTACGCGTATTTGTCGTGGAATCGCTGCGGGCTTGCAAAAGCCCGTAGCGATGCTAAACATCGCGCAAAAGACAAAAGGCAAGCGAAAGAATGCTCAAGCAACCACCGATAAACCACTAAATATTAAACTCTTGCAAAACTACCTTAAAAAAAATCCACGGGTACCTTTGTTATGGCTCGATGATGGTGCCTTTACGCAGGAATTGCTCAAGGCAAGTGCAGACGCTCTACAAACTCCTCTGCAAGCACCTCTAGTAATCTTCGGGTTAGATATTAGCCAAAAAAACATCATCGAGGAAAATCCGCGTAAAATCGCCTTCGTCATAGACCTCAAGCCCTTCCAGCAAGGAAAGCGTGCGATGAAAATATTGCGCTCCCATTTGCTCATACCCAATAGGCAAACTCGTTCAAACGCAACTAAAGAAACGCAAATCCACAGCTTGACGCCGCAAATGCTCGACAGCGAAAAAATTAGCAAAATACTGCCAGAAATCGGACTAACCAGATAACTCCCCAACAGCTCGTAGAGAAATCCATAAATAAGGCAACATCGTTATGAAGTCGCCCTCTCCATCGCGTAATGTCGCTAGCAATCTTTTGCCAGTAGAAAGCGCAGAAGAAGGACAGAGAATCGAACGCTTCCTAAAGCAAGCTCTGCCTGCAACCTCACATAACCTATTGCATAAGTGGTTGCGTAGCGGGCAAGTGCGTCTGAACGGTGCTCGAGTAAAGGCTAACGCAAAGCTACAGAGTGGCGATAGCGTGCGCTTACCGCCATTCTGCAACCCCAAGCAAGCAAGAAGCATAACCTCTAGTAGCTATTGCCCTGCACGCGAGCGTGAGAAAATTAAAAACTTAATCGTGCAAAATACCGAAGACTATATGATACTCGCAAAACCCGCAGGTATGGCTTGCCAAGGCGGTAGTGGCGTATATCGATCACTCGACTACATGCTAGCAAACGCAGCAATAGAGAATAAACACGCGCACTCGCGAGCCGAACAAAGCTTGGGTGCTCCGCGCTTGGTACATAGACTCGACCAGCCGACAAGCGGGTTGCTGTTGGTGGCAAAACATAGAGCCGCTGCCGCCGACCTCGCAAAGCTATTCAAGCAGGGGCTGGTACGCAAAATCTATTGCGCGATCCTCACTAAAGCACCAAAAGAAAAACAAGCTAAATACACCTCCTCACTGAACAAAGGCAAGGAAGGAGTAGAGCAATCAGCCGAAACACAGCTCGTGCTGCTCGACCGCTGTAGCTTGGCGCTCGTGCTATTGCGACCAGTGAGCGGGCGCAAGCACCAACTGCGAAGGCATATGGCGGACGCGGGTACAGCAATCCTCGGCGAGACAATCTACAACACTAGAGCGGAATCTCGAGAGCAGCGGGCAAAACAACCGCTGAGACTCCATGCAATGCGCTTGCAAATTAATGCCGAAGGACTCGAGAAAAGATACCAACGCTACGAGCTAAAAGCCCACTTGCCACCGCCAAAAGATTTCTTGAAAGATTGTGAAGAAAACTTCCTAGACGCAAGCAAACTCAAAGACCCAGACCTAGACCCCTTCCCCAAAGGAACATAAAAAGCGAGGTGTAAAATAGTAGCCATAAAATAACAAAAGCAAAGTCTGGCGACGGATTAACCTAACCATCGTCATTCCTTCTTTTGAAAGGCGACAACAAAAGACCTAGTAGCGGTAAGTCCTTCTTACTCTCAACACCAATACCGATGCTTGATGGAGTGCGCTGCGGATTGACACTCGAGAATAAACGGTCCCACAAGCTCAAAATATTGCCGTAGTTCGAATCGGTATCGCGGCGGCGCGCGCGGTGATGATACTCATGCCAATGCGGCATAACTAAAATATAACCAACATAACGCTCGATAAAGACAGGCAGACGCAAGTTCGCATGGTGAAATAGAGTCGTGAATTGTAACAAAATCTCCGCGACTAAAATGGAAACCAGAGGTATATCCAAAATAACTACATACACAGAACGCACCAATGTAGATAAAATTACCTCGCCAACATGAAAACGAACGCCCGTTGTGCTGTCTAGCTCATCATCAAGATGATGAACTTCGTGGAAACGCCACAGAAAAGGAAGCTCGTGATTCGCTCGATGCCACCAGTAAATAAAAAAATCGATCAAAATTAAATCCAATAGCAGAGGAAACAAGTTTGCCTGCAACAAATCGTCTCGCCAGCCCAAAGATAGCGATTGCGCAACAAAAGCCGTATAGAGAACTAACAAAGGCGAAACAACGCCGTTCAGACCAAATAAAGTAAAGTTGCGAGCATAACGCTGTAATAAATGTTTATGACGAGCGCGGCGCAGAGGCAAGGTGTGCTCGCAGATAAATATCAACGCAAACCAACCGCCGACAATCCATAGCTTCCAAGTTAACAATGTTTGAACAATTGAATCCATGCTTGTTGCTACCTTAGGCACTCGGCGGATGGCTTGCGCGCCGCCGCCAAAATCTGATGAGGAAAAATAAAGCAACCAACAGAGGCATAGCAAGAGCATGGAATACCTGGACTATCGTTTGCATAGCTCCAACATCACGGTTTAATGCTCGCTGGATCTTACGCAAAGCAGCGCGAGTCGCAATTAGCTGCTGTGTAAAAGATTGGACAAGACGCTCGCTGGCATCGTCGCTAACATCCTTGCGCGAGGCTCCCGTCTCGGATTCGGCTGATGGCTGCTCGCCATTGCGTAGTTGCAATAGCCGTTGCTCTATCTCCTCCAGCTTGTCGTTGAGTGCTTTCTGTTCTAGACGCCAACGTCCCTCTGCTTGAAGACGCAAGCGCTCTAAATATACCAAAGGTCTCTCGCCGACACCGCGCGAGCGCAATCCCGACAAGCCCTCAACCCCTACCAGCCATTCGACTGCATCCAAAAGAAAAGCTCCATTACCGCTAAAGGGAGTATATATCTCCTCACCTAAAAAATTTTGCCGCTCAACCCAAAAACGATCATTGAGAAAATCAGCATCAGAGACAATAATTGCTCGAAAATCTTCGCTACTCTCAGATAGGTGCTGAGCGTCCAAACTCGGATGCGTTTTCATATCACTCGGTCGCTCGGCAAAAAGAGAGCTGTATCTACCTTGCAAGGCTACAGCCAGAGAACGGCGCGCCTCTTGCGCAGTGAAGGTTTCGTAGGCTTGTAGTAGCTGCGGCGGCTCACTCGTAAAAAAATCCAACGAGAGAAGGTCCGAGTCTGCACTCGAACGCAGTAGTGGAGAAACGCTAACCTTGCCTAGTAGCTTGCCATCTTCTTCTTTTTTGCTTTCCTCATTATTTTCTTCACTTATCTCTTCGGTTGTTTTTTTGCTTTTTTCTTGAGTTTGCTCGTCTTGTTTTAGAATAGCACCTGCACTCGCAAGGATGAGGTTCTTGATTTTGCGCACTGGTTCTCTATCCGTTAACGAGTCCTCACCAAATTGTAACCAAGCCAAGTGCGGCACTGGCTCTACTCGACCATCACTACCCCCGTCAATCAGCATGGCATGCTTTTCATCAGCCACTATGCTATCGGATGGAATTCCGATACCCCAACGCGCAAGTAACGGAAAGTTGCTTGAAGAGAGAGGGATCGTAACTCCGATACTACTCTTGCGAATTTGCGGGTTTATCGGTGCACTCTCATAGTATGGATCGAGGAACAACAGTGCCCTGCCACCAGACAATAGGTATTGGTCAAGTGCGTATAGTAGCTCTTGGTCTTGTATGCGCGGGTGTAACAGAATCACGAGATCGGTTGTTGCGTCAAAGTCCTCCGAGACGAAAACGGTGTCTATGTCAAAGTCTGCCGAGAGGGCTTGGAACGAGCGCCAAACCCCTATCCCAGTCGATGCCCCGTAGCCACCAAGTGGTTCTAGCGAGGTAATCAAAGTAACACGCGGCTTTGAACTACGAGCAAGTTCGACTATCGAGCGCATAACCTCGTATTCTAGCGATTGCTCTTTGTTTAGCAGCAAGAAAGGCAAGAGTAGGCTTTGTTCCTCGCGCATAGGCGTAGAGGCAGATGCGGAGTCAGAGGCAAGACGCGTTATCTGCAAGCCAAAAAATACTTGCTCGCCGCTTTGGTCAATCGCTACAGACGAAAACCCCTTCTCCAACGCTTCGTCTTCCAGCTCGGAGAACGGCTCTGGGCGCAAGATGTTGAACGAAACATGCCTATTACCATTTTTGCGACTATGACGAGACATTTCTTCGAGCAAGGCTACCGCGCGCCGCTCGAAGCTTGCGTAGGAGGGCACTTCGCGCACGAGCTTTGACGAAGCGTAGAGTGTCAGACGGAAGTTTGCATCGAGGTTACGCAAAAAGCTCATCGCCTCAGGCGAAAGGGTAGACAGCCCTTCTGCTGTCCAATCTAGCTTGCGCTCGGCTAGCGGGGAGATAGCCACATTGACCAAGAAGAAGGCTAGCACTACAAGCAGAGCTTGTTTTACGAAGCTAATAACTGCTAGTCGCTCGATGATAGCTTGCCAACATATTTGTATGTATTTGCCTATTCGCTTATCTATCGGTGTCGCTTTTTTCTTTCTGACTTTTTTATCTTGCATGGCTTTTATCGAGTTTGCTGTTCTATGTGGCTGCTCTATGTATTTTGCGCTGTGCGTTTTACGGCTAATACTGTCAGCAATAGTGCTGCCAAGCAGAGAGTTAGAAAGTATACTACATCACCCAAGCTTACCGAACCACGCAAGAAGCCTTTATAGTGCTCGCTCATACTCATAGTTGTTATCGCGCGCTGTAGGTAATCTGGAAATATGCTTTCGAGTATTTGTGCAGCACTAGCGCTCCCTATTATGGTTAGAGTCGCTATTGTCGCAACGGTTAGGATAAAAGCGGCGGTTTGACTTTGCACCAACGCAGAGAGGAGACTGCCGATGCTCAACTGTGCTAGCGCGAGCAAGATTGCTCCAAGATAACCGGCGGCGAGTGCTCCGTGATCAGGTTTGCCTAGCAAGGTGATGGTTACCCACAGCGGCAGGGTTAGAGCGAGTGCTACGAGAAGCAGTGTCGCGCAAGCCGCTACTTTAGCAAGGCTAGCTTGGGTCGGTGTAATTGGCAGGGTTAGTAGTAGTTCGAGCGTGCCGAGCCGTCTTTCCTCTGCCCAAGTTCGCATGGTTAGAGCGGGGATAAAGAGTATGAATATCCACGGCAGGGGAATGAAGAGACTTTGCAGATCTGATTGGTTGCGAAAAAAGAACTGCCCAACTGTGAATGGGAGGATACCGCTCGCTAGCAGGAAAAATATTAAGAATATGGCTGTCGCGGCACTATTGAGAAAGTCGCTGCATTCTTTACGATAGAGAGCTGTTATTGGAGCTAAGTATATTTTTATGGTGGCTAGCATGGTAGTTTATCGTTGCTCGACGGTTAGGAGGAAATGGCAAAAATTGAAGAGTTGGCAATAGGTAGGTATTTAACAAGAGCATGGGATGATTATACTGCTATTCGTTGCTATATGAAATTGCAAGAATATAACAAAAGCCATAGCGGTCGTATGAGCTAGCCGAGTGATTGCTTGCCTATCTTGAGAAAAAAGTTACAACGAAGAAGTAGCAAAAATCAAAAAAGCTATCGCCAGAGGTCTAATCACTGTTGCGAAGTGAGTTGCTAGAGAGAGGATCGTTCTCTAGTCCTCACTCTCAAGTGTCCTTAATCTCACACGCGTGGATAACTCCTCAGCAAGCCTGTAACACGTCCCTGAACCCTAACTCTATCGGCGGAAAAGCGTTGCGGGGCATAACAAGAATTCGCCGCCTCCAATACAACCTCCTCACCGGCTAAACGCAGAATCTTCAATGTAGCCTCACCATCATCGACCAGCGCAATGACTAACTCGCCATCTCGCGCGGTATCAATAGACTCGACTATAATAGTATCGCCATCCAAAATCCCAGCCTCGATCATAGAATCACCCTCGACGCGCAACGCATAGTGCGGCGCGACCTCAACAGCACCTCGCCGCCCGCTACTACCCAATAACTCGCTCGGACAGTCCCGCTCCTCCCCTACAAAACCTAGCGACTCAATAGGCAAGCCCGCCGCAACTCTGCCCAAAAACGGAACTCGAACAGCAGAAGAACTAGAGGGGGATTTAGCAGAAATATTCTCATCAGCAAAATCACTAGAGTCTTCAGAAGCTCTAACCCCCCGCGCCTCATCGCTACCACGAACAACTCGCAAAGCACGAGCACGATTACGCAAACGCTCGATAAATCCTCGCTCACCCAAACCCTCCAACAAACGATGCACCCCAGATTTAGAGCCCAAACCTAAATGCAAACGCATCTCCTCGAAAGACGGGGAAACGCCTCGCGAGCGCAACCTATCCTCAATAAACCGCAATAACCGACTCTGCTGGAGTGTCAACATCTTCCCTTCCCTCGCTTATCCTTTATGCTGAGCAAATATGCTAAACAAATATCTTTGTTCTATGTTTGTTCGCATTTTTTGTCAACCTTTTTCGTAAAAACAACAAATATGTTATGTCACAGGCTAAGTACAGGTAAATCTAGTTAAATACTGTTCGGATTATAATCGTAAAAACAAAAAGATATTTCGGCACATCTGTTGCAATGCTGTCGTTAATTACCTAGTCGTCTCGCGACGCTCAACCCCTCACCGAATAATCACATGCTAATAAATTTATCCTACAAACTAAAAGTAAAACCAATAATCGCTATAACTCGCAAGAGTAGAGCGAGTGCAAGGCTAACTACGGCAGGACTAACCTTATTGCTGCCCTTATGCCTGCTTGCGATAATCTTTGCACTCGCTACTAGTGCCCTAGTAGCAGAGGCGAAAACACCTAGCGAAAAACCGCAAACACTTAACAACACCTTTGACAACAGACTTGACAATAAGCAGACGCAGAAAATCGAATTCTTGGCAGCCCGAGATAAAAACAACGGCTCTACGCGCAAAAGAAGATCGAGGAAAAAAACTCACAGTAAAATCGCTCCTCCGCCATCGAAAGCACCAAATTTCGACAAGCCTAGTTTCTCAGAAAAGCAACCAAGTTTACTCTCGGAAAAAGATCGAGAGATATACAAAAAACTCTTCGTATTGCACAAAAATGCCAAGTGGAACGAAGCAGACAGGTTGATAGCTCAACTTAAAGATAAAACTCTTTTGGGACATATAATGTTCCAACGATATATGCACCCGCGCTCATACCGCTCAAGTACAAAGGAGCTGAAAAGATGGCTGGCTAGGTATAACGATCATCCAAATGCAAAAAAAGTCTATAAGCTCGCTTATAAGCGTAGCTCGAAAAATAAACGGAGAAGCCTGAAAGCTCCAACTGCGCCAATACTACCATTCGCGCAAGTAAAAGAAGAGGGCGAGAAAACTAGTAGAAAGTCGAAATACAACCGAACAGAAAGAAGCATCATATATCGGCTAAGGCGATATGTTCATAAAACTCGCGTGACTTATGCTCTGCAGTATCTGAACTCGAAGAAAAAAGTCATGAGGAATGTAGCATACGCAAAAGGCATGACTGTGGTCGTAGCTGGCTATATTTTCAATGGATTAGACGAAAAGGCATTGTTCTACGCAGAAGAGCAAGCGAATCTACAAGGCGTAAAAGTACCAGAGCTACATTGGTGGGCTGGTCTAGCGGCATTCCGATTAAAGAAATTCGAAAGAGCTGCTTGGCACTTCGAGCAAGCGACAATCTTTAGCACCAAGCCGAACAGCAACCTAGCTGCTCAAGCCGCCTATTGGAGCGCAAGAGCGTATATGCGATTAGGGAAACCTGATCAGAGCTCGCGTTTGTTGAAGATAGCCCAAACTCAGCCGCATAACTTTTACGGACAACTCGCGACAGAAACGCTCGGCTACGAGAGTCGTTTTGACTGGAAACGAGTGCCTCAGAAAAAAGAGAACTTGGCTAAACTCGTATCTTTTCCAGCTGGACGAAGAGTCATAGGACTCATCGAGGTAGAGCAATACGCATTAGCGGCTCAGGAATTCGTGCGCTTTCAAAAGCAACTACCAGAGAAAATGCTAGCCGACTATATGATATACGCGCATCGACGAGGGCAAGCCGACCTCGCATATCGCATCGGCTTGCTATCGCTACATCAAGAGGGAAAACGATTCGATGTCGCTCTATACCCGCTACCCAAATGGCATCCGCGCGAAGGCTTCAACCTAGAGCCAGCTCTATTATACGCTTTCATGCGACAAGAATCCGCTTTCAAGCCTTACGCGAGAAGCCGAGTCGGAGCGACGGGTTTGATGCAACTCATGCCGCGTACAGCGCAGTATATGGCTAATAGAAAGCTCTCTGCGCAATTTCTAAAGAGCCCCGAGGATAACTTGACGCTAGGGCAAAAATATCTGCAATTCCTTATGAACGATGTAAATATAGGGAAGAATCTAGTCTTCACCGCCGCATCGTATAATGGCGGACCAGGTAATGTCTTGCGTTGGGTGAACAAAGGGGAGAACTACCAGCAAGACCCTCTGCTATTCGTCGAGACTATTCCTCTGCGCGAGACGAGACATTTTGTGAAGAAAATCCTCGCTAACTATTGGATTTACCAGAACCGACTCGGAAGACTACCTACCTCGAGGCGCTCGCTCGCGATGGGACATTGGCCGCTATACGATAATCATGTCCCGTTCCCGCAAGAGCTGACGCATAAATACGGAAAACTACGCTAGAGCATCAGGGTGGATAGACCAGACTTTCAACCTCTGGCGATAGCGATTTTGACAATCTCCGATACGCGCGAGCTTACAACGGACAAGTCTGGCGACTGGCTACAAAGAGAAATAACGGAAACTGGACACCGAATAGCAGCGCGCGAGATAGTCAGAGACGATAAAGAGGAGATACTGGAGAAGCTACAGGCTTGGCGCGAGCGGGAGGAAGTCGAGGTCGTAATAACTACTGGCGGGACGGGCATCACCGCGCGCGATGTGACACCAGAGGTTGTGATGAGCTTACTAGACAAAAGACTCGATGGCTTCGGCGAGTTGTTTAGGCAGATTAGCTACACGAAGATAGGCGCCTCGACCATACAATCACGAGCCATCGGCGGTGTGATGGGGAGGACTCTTATATTTGCGTTACCCGGCTCGCCTTCGGCTTGCAAGGATGCTTGGACTGGGATACTCAAACAGCAACTCGACATTCGCACGAAACCCTGCAACTTCGTCGAGCTATTACCGAGACTCTAACCAAGACTTTAGCTCGCTCTTTTTTTACTTGTTCGCTTCTATGCGTTGTTGCCATTCTCTCGCAATCTTTTGCCCTGCTATGATTTGTTCCGCAGTTAATGTCTTCTTCAGTCTATCTGTGCCCTCTCTTGCTGGCTCATATCCTTCCTTGGCAGAGAGTAGATACAAAGCATAGGCGGTAAGGGGATCTTTTTTAACGCCTTTACCAAATTTGTGAAGAACAGCTAAATTATGAAGTGCGAAGGCATGTCCTTGTTCTGCTGCCTTGCGATACCATTCGGTTGCCTTTTGATAGTCTTCCAGCACCCCTTTGCCTTCTACATACATTGTGCCTAAATTATTTTGCGCTACAGCATACCCTTGTTCTGCTGCCTTGCGATACCATTCGGCTGCTTGCTTGTAATCTTGCTTAACCCCTTTGCCAGATTCATACAATGCGCCTAAATTATCTTGCGCTACAGCAAATCCTTGTTTTGCTGCCTTGCGATACCATTTTTCAGCTTGTCTATAATCCTGCTTAACCCCTTTGCCAGATTCATACAATGCGCCTAAATTATCTTGCGCCGCAGCATACCCTTGTTCTACTGCCTTGCGGTACCATTCAGTTGCTTGCTTGTAATCTTGCTTAACCCCTTTGCCTTCTTCATACAGCCAGCCCAAATTGCTTTGCGCATCAGCGTTTCCTTGTTCTGCTGCCTTGCGATACCATTCGACTGCTTGCTTGTAATCTTGCTTAACCCCTTTGCCTTGTTCATACAGTACACCTAAATTACTTTGCGCATTAGCATCTCCTTGTTCTGCTGCCTTGCGAGTCCATTCGGCAGCTTGCCTATAATCCTGCTTAACTCCTTTGCCAAATTTATACAGTCCGCCTAAATTATTTTGCGACAAGACAAGTCCTTGTTCTGCTGCCTTGCGATACCACTCGGCTGCTTGCCTATAATCTTGCTTAACCCCTTTGCCTTGTTCATACAACCAGCCCAAATTTTGTTGCGCCACAGAAAACCCCTGTTCCGCTGCCTTGCGAGTCCATTCGGTTGCTTGCCTATAATCTTGCTTAACCCCTTTGCCTTCTGCATACAACCATCCCAAATTGTATTGCGCCAAGGCGTATCCTTGTTCTGCCGCCTTGCGATACCATTCGGCAGCCTGCTTGTAATCCTGCTTAATCCCTTTTCCTTCTCCATACAGAGCGCCTAAATTATTTTGCGCAGCAACATACCCTTGTTCTGCTACTTGACGAAATAAAGAAGCGGCTTTTGTATAGTCCTTCTTCTCATAAAATTTGACTGCTTGCTGGAAAATTTCCTCGGCACTTTGTCCTCGTGCCTCAAGCGTTAAAGGCAACGACAAAGGCAAGGCGAGAACAAGAGCTATAGCAAAAACTGCCAGCAGACGAAATGGTCTACGGGACATGGAGAGACTCATTTGTTAATAAACTATCTACTATTACGCAGTCTTGGCGCGGAAAGCGCGCTCTAACGCCGTACCCGCTCCCGTCTTAGGAGCGCCCGTCGCAAGCTCGCGCGGGCTACCCATCCAAACAACGCAACCATGATGCAAAATCAAAACGCGGTCGCACAAAGAATCAACCTCGTCGAGAGCATGCGTCGAGAGTAAAATTCCCTTGCGCACAGAAATCGCCCTGATCATCGCTCGTAGAGAATGCTTTTGGTTAGGATCTAATCCATCGGTAGGCTCATCGAGAATCAACACGGATGGATCATGTAACAGAGCTTGCGCTAACCCCACCCGCCGTCGATAACCCTTCGAGAGAAGATCTATCGGACGCTGTAAAACCTCCCCTAGAGATAAATCCTCAACAACCTTCGCAATCGCAGCCGAGCGTTGCTCGCGCTTAACTCCGCGCAAGGCAGCGATGCTATGCAAAAAAGGCAGAACGCGCATAGCCCCCCACAGCGGCATGCCCTCAGGCAAATAACCGAGCTCACGCCGTGCTTGTAGAGCCTCACGCGATATATCCCTACCTGCAAGACGGATTGAACCGCTATCGCTCGCAATATAGCCAACCGCCAAGCGCATCGCGGTGCTTTTGCCAGCCCCATTCGGTCCTAAAATACCGACTATCTCGCCACGCGCAACGCGCAAATCCAAGCCCGATACCGCGCATAACGAGCCATAAGACTTGCTAACCTTGTTCAATTCGATCAAAAAATCTTGTGCCATAAAAACAAACCTAACCCGATAAAATAGATATGCCTAGCTCTAAATGTTTAGCACTTGTCGCAAGTAATTCCCTGTGCAACTACGCTCAACCGCGCTTACAGATTCTGGCGTACCACAAGCGACAATCTCGCCACCCGCATCACCCCCATCAGGTCCGATATCAATAATCCAGTCTGCCGACTTGATAACATCCAAGTTATGCTCGATCACAACCACACTATTACCCGCCTCGACTAGCTGCTGTAGCACGGACAAAAGTTTCGATATATCCTCAAAATGCAAACCTGTTGTCGGCTCGTCGAGAATATACATCGTGCGACCTGTAGCCCTGCGCGAGAGCTCGCGCGCTAACTTGATACGCTGCGCCTCGCCACCAGATAGAGTAGTCGCCTGCTGACCAATACCGATGTAGCCCAAGCCCACCGCTTGCAGGGTTGCTAGCTTCTCGTAGATCGAGGGAACTGCGCGGAAAAATGCTGCTCCCTCCTCAACCGTCATCGCTAACACATCCGCGATCGTCTTGCTACGATACCTCACCTCCAGAGTCTCGCGGTTGTAGCGCGCGCCACGACAAACCTCGCAATCGACATAAAGATCGGGCAAAAAGTGCATTTCTATACGCACAACCCCATCGCCCTGACAAGCCTCGCAGCGTCCGCTCTTAACATTGAACGAGAAACGACCTGCCGCATAACCCCGCATCTTTGCTTCGGGCAATGCCGCATACCAATCGCGCATCGGGGAGAAAGCCCCCGTATAAGTCGCAGGGTTAGAGCGCGGAGTGCGACCTATCGGAGATTGATCGATAACTATTACCTTGTCCAACGCAGAGAGACCCTCAACGCTATCGAAAGCTCCAGCCCTATCGCGTGCTCCCATGAGTCTCGCAGAAAGCAACTTCTGTAGAGTCTCGACCACTAGACTAGACTTACCAGAGCCAGAAACGCCCGTAACGCAAGTGAGTGCGGCAAGAGGAAAGGAAACATCCACTCCCTTAAGGTTGTTATGACGAGCACCAATGAGTTTGAGAAAACGACCATCCGCAACATCTCGGCGTTTAGGTATCGCTATCGATTTCGAGCCACCTAGGTATTTACCAGTGATGCTTTTCTTATTGGCAATAATCTGCGCGAGAGTGCCTTGCGCTATAACCTCACCACCATGCTTGCCCGCGCCCAGTCCCATATCGACAATATGATCTGCTGCCATAATCGCCTCTGCATCGTGCTCGACAACAATAACCGTGTTGCCGAGATGCTTCAGGCGATCAAGCGTTGCTAGCAGACGACGATTATCGCGTTGGTGCAAACCTATCGAGGGCTCGTCGAGAATATATAGAATGCCCGTCAAACCAGAGCCAATTTGCGAAGCGAGACGGATGCGCTGACTCTCGCCGCCGGACAAAGTGCGCGCGGAGCGAGAAAGAGTCAAATAACTCAACCCAACATCGTTGAGAAACTGTAGACGCGCAGATATCTCTTGCAAAACTGGACGCGCAATCGCAGCCTGCTTACCCTTCAAACTCTTAGCGAGCAGAGTTGCCCAAGACAATGCTTGCGATATCGTAAGGTTAGAAACATCCCCTATATGCTGTCCGTCAATTTTCACCGCCAAAGCTTGTGGTTTAAAACGAGTGCCACCGCATTCTAGGCAACTTTGCTCGCTTTGATAACGCGACAAATGCTCGCGGATGCTTGAGGAATCCGTCTCGCGATAGCGGCGTTCTAAATTGCGCGACAATCCTTCAAAGGCACGAGTAACTCGATACTCCTTATTACCATCGCTAAAAAGAAATGAAATTTTCTCACCGAAGCCATCGATAATCGCTCGTTGCGTTTTTTCTGGTAGCTCGCGGAATGCAGTATCCATGCTGCCACCAAAGTGGGAGAGGATAGCCTCGAAAGTTTGCCTATAATATGGTGCTGGAGGACCTTGGTTACTCCAAGCGGCTACGGCTCCTCTAGAGAGGGAAAGCGAGCTATCAGGGACGATCTTTTTCTCGTCGTAAAAAATCACTACGCCCAAACCGCCACAATGCGGGCAAGCTCCATATGGAGAGTTGAACGAAAATAAACGAGGCTCTAACTCTTCTATCGTAAAGCCAGAAATCGGGCAGGCAAATTTGGATGAAAATAAGTGCTGCTCTGCCTTATTTGCCTCAGCGTTATCGCCGCTCAGTAGCTCCTCGACCAATAACAAGCCATCCGATTCGTTGAGCGCAGTTTGTATCGAATCAGCGAGACGCTGAGCTATGCCATCCTTTATCTCTAGGCGATCTACAACTATCGCAATATCGTGCTTTTTGTTCTTATCCAAGCTTGGCTGAGTACCCTCAAGTTCGACCATTTGACCATCGACTTTAACGCGCGTGAAACCTTTTTTCGCCCAAGTTATGAACTCGCTACGATACTCACCCTTGCGACCACGCACGACCGGCGCGAGTAGCATAACCTTCTTACCTGTACCTAGCGCGAGAATTTTGTCCGTCATCTCGCTGATCGACTGGCTAGTTATCGGCTTACCAGTAGCAGGCGAGTGCGGAATACCAGCACGCGCAAAAAGAACGCGCAGATAATCGGCTATCTCTGTAATCGTTCCGACCGTCGAGCGAGGGTTTTTAGATGTCGTCTTTTGCTCGATCGAAATCGCCGGCGACAAGCCCTCAATCGAATCGACATCTGGTTTTTGCATCAACCCTAAAAACTGGCGTGCGTAAGCCGACAAACTCTCTACATAACGACGCTGACCCTCGGCGTAGAGCGTATCGAAGGCAAGCGACGACTTACCAGAACCAGAAACGCCAGTGATCACCGTAAGGCAATTGCGCGGGAGGCTCAACGAAACATTGCGCAAATTATGAACGCGAGCACCTCTGATCGTAATCGCGCTCGGTGCGCTATCTATCCGCTTAGAGTTGACTCTGAGCTTGGCAACAAGCTTACCCTCAGGGCTCGCTGGTAGTTTCTTACGAGAGTTCATCGACCAATATTAATTAAATAGCAGTAGAGGCTATCTATACCTTCATTTAGAAAAAACAATAAAGTCCGATTCTACGAGATTGCGAAGTCGTTGGTTAGTATATTATTTAAAATATCCTTATAGTTTGGAATGATTGCTCAAGACTACCACTTAAACTAATGCAAGAAGGTAGTGAAGTAAGATAATGCGAATCATCTAATGCCAATCATTCCGCGCTCATAGCTACATCTTCGTCAAATGCCTTATTGCCAGAGCCTGATTGCAGGTTGCCTACATTAAAGGCTTTTGCTAGCCTCAGCCTGCGATGTTGCAAGAACAAAAAATATGGCAAGAAATATGGCAAGAGCTTGGGAGACATTGCAAACGCTTGCAAAAAATTCCGCTCGCCGAACTCTACGATAGCAACCCTAAACGAGCACGCGACTATAGAGAAAATTGCGGTGAGCTGACCTTCGATTACTCGCGCAACTTGCTCGATGATGATTCTCGAGCTTGCCTTTTCAAACTCGTAGAGACTATCAATTTGCCCGAAAAAATTAACGCGATGATGCGCGGCGCAACCGTCAACTACAGCGAGCAGCAAGCAGCTCTACATACAGCACTGCGTAGCAAAAGCAAAATACCTATACTCTCGCCAATAGGGCAAGACGAACGCCATCTTTTCGCTAAAGTGCGGCGGGACTGCAAGAACTTCACTCGCGCCTTCAACGATGGAGATATACGCAACGCCCAAGGCATGCCGCTAACGCATATCGTGCATGTTGGTGTCGGAGGCTCGGAAATAGGGACTAGACTTTTATTCGACGCTCTAAAAATGCAGCAACGCAAAATAAAGAAAGAAGCGACTCTGTCATTTATATCCGACCTAGGAGGAGTCCAACGCAAAGAAACCCTAACTCGGCTAAACCCTAGCCGATGCCTATTCCTACTAGTGTCAAAAAGCTTTCGCACCGAAGAAACGCTACATAACGCAAAGGAAATATATCGTTGGATGCAAAAAAGCCTAGGCACAGCAGCAGAACTAGAACGCCATTTCATCGCCATTACCGCTGCGCCCAACCTCGTACGAAAAGCCGATATCGGCGTGAAAATACCAGCAGAGCAAATTTTGCTCATTCCCGAAAGCGTAGGAGGCAGGTATTCCGTTTGGTCAGCTGTTAGCCTCTCTGTACAAATGATGCTCGGAACTAATATCTTTGAGCAATTTCTAAACGGTGCCGAGCACGCCGATAGTCATTTCATAAAAAGACCTCTACAACATAATATACCCGTGGTAATGGCTCTGCTGGGAATCTGGTATCGCAACCTATGCAAGCATAACTCACACGCCATCATCCCATACGACCATCGATTACGCAGGCTACCTAATTTTTTGCAGCAACTAGAAATGGAATCTGGAGGGAAAAGTCGCTCTGAAATCGGAGAGCTCCTCGCAAGAAAAAATTCTCCTTTGTTATGGGGAGCGCAAGGCACAAACGCACAGCACAGCCTCTTTCAATGGATACATCAAGCGAGAGAAAAGCTAACAATCGATTTCTTCATAGCCGCACGAGGCTTTGATAAAAAAAGCCATCGCAAACTCAGTGCTCATTGCCTCGCGCAAATGGAAACGCTGATGCGCGGAAAAAATAGCGAAACCATGCAGGAGACACGCAAAGAGACGGTTTTGGAAAAGCGCATAGCTCTGCATTGCAAGCTCGAAGGTAATCAAGCCTCTAACCTTTTTATCTATCGAAGCTTATCGCCCTATAACCTTGGCATGATACTCGCGTTCTACGAGCATAAAGTCTTCGTGCAAAGCCTATTGTGGAAAATTAACCCTTTTGATCAGTGGGGAGTGGAGGCTGGGAAAAAACTCGCACAAGACTTGGCTCCCATGCTCGAAGGTAAAATAAACCCAACAACGACATCCTTGCGCGACTCTATCGAACTTTGGCAGGCTAGTGGTTGTAAGGGCAAAGGAAAGCAAAAAAACCGATGAGAAGCTCAAGCTCAGAAGAAGTAAAAATACGGCTCGCTAAAATAGATTATCCTAGTTAGCAAGAACGCCAGAAACTTTTTTGCGAGCAAGAGTAATGAAATGATCCTTCGCGCTAGACCATTTTCGGCGCACGCTAGCACTATAGTTCATGTACAGCTTACCCTGATAAACCGTCCATTGTTTAGGCGCGCCTCGCACCGCGTAGCCCTGCGAAATTCCATATGCACAATAACCGCCAAACTGCGGCGCGTAGGAACTCGGATTCGAGAGAAACAGAGCGCGATTCTCTGCGCTAGCGAAGCGCCATTCAGCCTCACCCCAACGAGTGGAATAACTACCACTACCCGCAACCGCACGACTATCCTTAAAGTACGCAACAGCATCGTAACCCTCTAACGCCAAGCCATCCCTCGTGTAAAAACGAGGCTTACCTTCAGCGGAAGGTGAGAAAGAAACACTGAGCGTAAGTAATAGAAACGCGAAAATCAGCGTAAAATTTTTGAAAAAGATATTGCCCTTCATAACTAACACCTA
This sequence comes from Alphaproteobacteria bacterium, assembly GCA_014238625.1. Lineage (GTDB taxonomy): Bacteria > Pseudomonadota > Alphaproteobacteria > JABAAW01 > JABAAW01 > JABAAW01. The sequence continues at coordinate 25,166 of JABAAS010000003.1, forward strand.
TCTGGTTGTGCAAACGCTACAAACGCCACTGTATCATAGCATTAATTCATCCCCAAAGTTAGCACAAGATTGAATTGGATTAAGTTGTCAAATGCTCCGCACCTATCACGATGCTACGCACAGATTGCTCAGCTGCAATGTAAGGGGAAGGCAGAGCCCCCAAAACACGCCAGCTACCCAATCCTTCGATATGCTGCTTCACCTCCATAGAAATTCTACGCATCAAAGTGCGGTCAGCCTGCTTGTTATCCAAAGACATATAAACTTCGTCTGGATATTCGATCTCTGGATATATGAAAGCCAAAAGCCAACAGCTAGGAGAGGCAAAACGTTGTATATGCTGCAGAAGATCATTAACTTTAGCCGATTTGCTATCTACTATAATTACGGACAAGGGAAATGGAAGGAATCCTCGATGCAGATGACGCAAATCGACGTCTTGCAAAATGCTTACACGAGGGTCGTTCGTAAGAGAAAAATCTGGCTGGCCGTCAATGTTAATCGCAAAAACGCGCCTGATACCATTCTCAAGCAAAACTTTTGTGCAATCTCCTTCGGTCATACCCAAGTCGACAGCGATTCGACCTCTTGCAGAAAAGCGAAATTTATGCATCGCATAGGACAGATTCGAGCAACAATTTGTCTCATCCTGCATAGGGCTGGCCGCAATACGCAGAGGAACCGCCTCCGAAACCATCTCACCTATATTACTGATGCAGTGCTTGCCGAAGAAAACACGCCGCTCCTCGATCAGCTGTTGCGCATGCCAGCGGTTGCGCGCTAGGCGCTGCTGTAGCAGAGCATTAATAACACTGATAGCGCGAGCATCTAGCTCTACTAGTGTGTCCATACCAAAACTTCCTTCCGTGCTGTGTCTTTGTTGTTATAGTTGCGACGGAAGCTCGTGCGCCATGCAGGATATATAAGCAGAATATGTAGTTTAGACACTATCCAGTGCCATAGACTAAAATTGCCCTGTGAGATTACCCTGCTTAACGCACCAACTTAGATATTAACTTAAAATTTTCTCCCTCCGATGTTTTTTGCAAGTCGAATAGTAGCATTTCAACGCTAACAACTCCTATGCCGATTTGTTGCATGCATGATAACGCACAACTGTGATCTCTTGACGAACGCGATGTTGTAGCATCGCCAACGACTACAACACGATAGCCACGATTGTATAAATCCCGCGCACTCTGCCAAACGCAGATATGAGTCTCTATACCGCTAATCAGAATCGTTGATCGAGACTTATCGTTAATTTTTTCTATAAAAGCACTGTCATCGGCAACCGAAAAACAACGCTTCTCGCAAACCTCAACATCCTCGACATACAAATCCTGTAGACTAGCGGCGGTCTTACCCAACCCTTGCGGGTATTGCTCTGAAACTAAAAGAGGAATAGAGAACAACTCCAAAGCGCGCAACAACCTAGCATTACTTGCCAGCATATCATCGCATTCTGCCATTGCAGGCAATAACCTCTCCTGTACATCGATCAGCAAGAATAAACAATCCGCAGGCTGTAAGCGTTGCAACATAACCCTGTTGGGAGTAGTCAATGCCATTCAACCTCTATACTCGAGCCTATCTATATCAACGCCAATAGAAAGAGCTTAAGGCATAAGTAAGATTCTTGGTGCGCTAAGAACACCGCTACGCAAAACAAGCGGAGCAACCTCGTTCAACGCCTGATCACGCAAAGGCTGAGGTAATAGCGGTAGCAAGCCATGCAACGTCGCCGCGCCGGACTTACCTTGTTGTGATTGAGAAAAGAAAGCTCGGCGGAGCATACGATTGAGGCGAAGGGCGAAAGAACCATCCCTAGGATATGGTAGAAACAGAACCTGTTCCGCAGGCTGTTGCAACCGATCCGCCATCCATTGTCGAGCAGCGGCGTAACCACCCAAATCATCGGCAAGCCCGTTTGCAACGGCTTGCTCGCCAAGCCAAATACGACCGCCTGCTAGCTGTTCCACACGAGGGCTGTCAAGGTTGCGCGAGTCCGCCACCTTACCAGTAAAGTCCGCATAGATAACGTCCATTGCGCCAGAAAGAGCCTCTAGATCCGAGTCCGTATAGGGATCTAATAGAGAATGCATTGTGCTATCGCTTCCGCTCTGCACGACACTCCAACCAACGCCCCAGCGTTGCCAAAAGTCGCGCGTTGAAATTTTACCTGCAAAAACGCCTATCGAGCCAGTAACCGTTAAGGGTTGCGCGAAAACATATTCGCCCGCCATCGCAATATAGTAACCGCCAGAAGCAGCTGTATCACCCATGACAACAACAACTGGCTTACGCTCACGCAAGCGCTTTATCTCGTGATAGATAATATCGGAAGCAGCATAGTCGCCACCAGGGCTATCGATGTGCAAAATGACCCCTTGAAAGCTATCATCCCGCGCAAGTCGGCGCAAAAGGTGCGTCGCGTATCTTGCCGAAATCGTATATTCTCCATCCGCCACCCCCCATTTATCATCCGGGCGGCTTTGCCTTATCTCACCGCGGAAATTAAGCAAAGCAACTCGTAGTATAGAATCACTATCCGCTGGTGAAGGAGAGCTTACCTCCGTCATAGCTTCTTGCTCTTCACCCTTATCATCAGTTTCTTCTGCCACTTCTTGCTCTTCACCCGTATCATCGGTTTCTTCTGCCACTTCTTGCTCTGATGCTTGCTGCTCGTTTTGTTCTTG
>JABAAS010000040.1:0-1799 GCA_014238625.1 Alphaproteobacteria bacterium
TGAACGGGATTAGCGCGCGCGCCAACCGCGAGCTGCCGCCGTTGCGCTCGGACTTTGTCGAGCGTCTGCAGCGTGATATGCCGCGTTTGAGGATTGTTTATAACGGAGGTATTGCGGATAGCCGAGCAGCCTCTAGTGCGATAACTCGTTTTGGCGGTGTTATGATCGGACGCGCTTTATGGCGCGCTCCTTATGGATTCAGGTCTGTTGTCGCTGATGAGAGTTCTGCGAGCAGGCGAGCGATAGCAGCTCGAGTTTTTGCGCTTGCCGAGCGTAATCTCAACTGGAGCTTGAGTCGTGCTGGCATAGATGCGAGCGGGGGCGGGGGCGAGAGTCCGCCTAATTACTTGCATAGCTGTTCGCATGACCATTCGCATGACTCTTCGTATGATTATAGGCGTGCGCTTGGCACTTCTGTAAGGCTACTAGTACGAGCGATGAGCCTCTACCATGGCGCAGCTTGTGCGAGCGAATGGCGCAAGTTTTTGCTATCGAGAATATCTCGCTTGCGCGAGGGCGGGTTGAGAGCAGATATTAGCGAGAGTTTAGGGACTGCGGACTTTAGTTCTCGCTTTTGCTGAGTGGTAGCGATCTTCATCACTCCTTTGCTACCACTTTGGCACTCCTCCTCCTCTTGTTGCTTGCCTCTTGTTTTTTTTCACTAGTTGCACTATAAGCCTCTTATATTGAGTCAAGAGGTAGTATCAGGCATTGGCTGAGGTAGCGGGCTATGGCATTTATGAAAGGCGAGCAATCGCTGAACCGAGTTAGTTTAGAGATTAGCGCAGAGATTGGCTCGGCGAGCCTGAAGGTAGGTAGCTTGTTGCAGATTGGTCGTGGAGCGATAATTTCGCTGAACAAAAGCGTTGAGGGCGAGGTTGATCTTATAATTGACGATCATTTGGTTGCGCGAGGCAACTTGCTCGCTGATCGCGAATACTTTGCGGTTCGAGTTACGAAGACCTCGGTCGATATTCACGAATAGGGCTTAATTTTCCCGCGCTAGGTGGTGCTTGTAGGGGAGATACTTTAGGAGGCATTGCAAGGTTTTCTGGTTTTCCAGAGGGTTTATTAGGGTTTCTCATGGTTTAGCAGCAACCCTTGCCTCGAGTTGCTTTCCCCCAATATCGAGACTTGCCTCGAAGCTGCTTAGCAGAGTTATCAACAGAGTTTCGCTACTAGGGTCTGGTTTCTCGACATTTATGCGATACTCGATAGCTTTTTCTGGCGGTATTTCTTCTTCGATTGCGCGGAAGTGAAAATAGCTTATTTCTTCGTCTCTTGCATTACGGAAGGAACCTCGCAATATGGGAGTTTCCAGAGTATTTTTGGTTTTATTAGCGACGGATGTAGTCACCAGCAGAATATCGCGTGACAGTCGGAACTCGTTTGTTACATTTACTTTTCCAATCGAGTAGTTTCTCACCGGCAGCATGAGTTTTGCGAAAGCGGGCTGCATCAGGTTTAATCGCTCGTATAGGTGCACTGAGTTTGGTACTTTTTTTATGATTTCGATCGGATATACACGCACTGCGTATACGATGGCGGCGATGAATAGTGCCCAAATCACCCAAGATATAGTGAATCTTATTAGTTCGTTGACTCTTCGCTCGATGTTTCGCTCTGCGAATTGCAGGGGAGCGAAATGCAGATGGTGAGTATGCGCCTGTAGTGCTGCAGCTGCGTTTCCAGCCACCAGCTTTTCGCTCTCGCCAAGCTGTGGCGGAGGTATCACGGCTTTTTGCTCTCTTTCTTTACCTGCTGGGCTATCGCTTAGGTTGCCGTCGGTTTTTCTTTTT
>JABAAS010000040.1:1955-9745 GCA_014238625.1 Alphaproteobacteria bacterium
ATCAAGGAGTCCTTTTTTGCCGCCCATATATTAGAGCAAACGGCGCAGTTCACCTTGCGTCCTTTGGCGCCGATTGCTTCTGCGGCTATCTCGAAGAGCGAGTGGCAGCGTGGACACTGCAAGTACATGGTTTATCGCCTCCAACTTTTGCGCGCGTTAATTCTCGTTGCTACCAAACTCTAGCTGGCTTGCGAGAGTCTTATACTAAGTATTATACTAAGTCTCGCTACGCGCTTTCCGCAATCCTATTTCAGAGCTTATTTACCGAACTTTTGGCGTGCTGTTTATCGCCATTATAGCTTTTTATTATACTCTAGTCTTTGCTTTTGTTTTCGGTCTTTAGCGAGGAGTCCTTGAAAATTTTATTTAGCCACACTAACATAGTTAGAGTCAGCATAGCTAAAGTTAGTTGAGAATTTTTTGAGGGGGATATTTTTACATTGAGTTTTTGAGGAATAGTTTTGTCATTTATCTACCCGCACCTATCGCACATTTCCCTGCACGCTACTCATCTACAAGTATTGTCGGTTTTTGTTCTGATTATCGGCGGTCTTTATTTTTACGCGAGCGAGTATTTTTCGATGGAGGTTACGGCTCTTATTTTGCTTTGTAGCCTATTGTTTTTATTTGTCGTATTTCCCTCCTTCGTCCCGCTCACGCACTCTTTACCGGCGACGGAGCTACTCTCTGGCTTTTCGTCTCCTGCGTTGCTGACGGTTTTGAGCCTTTTAGTAATAGGCGAGGCACTAGCGAGCACTGGTGCCTTAGGGATAGTCTCTCGTTATCTTTCGCGCTTGTCTTCGTTTGGCTTGTCTTTGCTATTGTTGCTACTAGCTGCGATGTTTTTGAGCGCATTTCTGAACAACATACCTGTTGTGGTTCTTTTCATCCCGGTTCTCCGCGCGCTTCTTGAGCGCAAACAGCGCAACAGCCGTTGGCCGATGATGGGAATGAGTTTCGCCTCGGTTTTAGGAGGGATGACGACACTTATAGGTTCGTCTACGAATCTTTTAGTAGCTGGCTCTCTTGTTGCGATGGGACGCGAGACTCTTGATTTTTTCACGATCACTTTACCTGGCTTGTATTTAGCGTTTTTCGGAATGCTTTACATACTACTAGTAATGCCGCGTCTTTTGCGCAGTCCTCGTGACAGCTGGGGTCGTCGCAAGTTAGATAGTGCTATACAAGGTAAGCGTTTTGTAGCGCAGTTTATGATAACTGGGGACTCTCCTTTTGTTGGCAAGGCAGCGAGCGTGCGCTTATTTTCGTCTATCGAGCGTGCGACGGTTGTTCTTGTACAACGAGGAGAGTCTTCCTTCACGCCGCCCGATCTTTCGTTTGACTTGCGAGCAGGTGACATACTTTTGATATCCGCCTCGCGTAAGCGTATAGACGAGCTAGTCGAGGCGGAGGAGCATGGTCTTCTGCCACCGCAACTTAGTGGCGATAACCACTCTTCGCAGGCAGGCGGAGCCCATGAGGAGACAATTTTAGCGGAGTTTTTCATCCCGCCACAGTCTTCTTTTGTCGGTCGCAGCCTTCAGGACTTGCGCTTTCGTTTCCACTACCACTGTGTTGTCTTGGGTTTGGAACGCGGCACGAGGCGTATGCTACGCAACCTCACCTCCACCCGATTGCGAGCAGGCGACATCGCGCTTGTGCAAGGTCGCACGAGCGATATCCGCGCATTAAGTCAACGACGCGATCTTGTCGCGGTAGAGCACTCTATCCATAAGCTACCTGATGCGGAACGTGCGAGTAAGGCGGTTGGTATTTTCATCCTCTGTGTTCTTGCGGCGGCGACTGGCATGGCACCGATAGCCTTTTGCGCGCTCAGCGGAGCTACGGCGATGCTCGCGCTTGGCGTTTTGACTTTAGAGGATGCAGTCCATGCGCTTGACCGCAAGATAGTACTTGTTATTGCTTCTGCCTTTGCGCTAGCGGCATCGCTTCAGGTAACCGGCGGTGACAGGATACTTGCGCAATGCTTTATTTACTTGACGCATTTTGTATCCTCGCCGCCATTTGTTCTGTCATTCTTTTTCTTGTTCGTCGCACTATTATCGAATATCATATCGACGAAGGCTGCGGCGGTTTTATTCACGCCGATAGCGGTAGCGATAGCGGACTCGCTAGGCGTTTCGCATATACCATTTGCGATAGCGGTCTTATTTGCGTCGAACTGCGCATTTGCGACGCCGATAGGCTACCAAACGAATTTGCTAGTAATGAACGCGGGGCAGTATCGCTTCGTAGACTTTGTCCGAGCTGGCTTACCATTAATTTTTGTCTGCTGGTGTTGCTTCAGCGTTTTGAGCTATGTCTACTTCTTCACTTGAGCCGTTGGTTCGCTCTTCGTCTCTCTACCGCACGCAGCGTTGCGATGCGTTGCGTTTAGCGCAAGCTGGCGAGAGCGTTCGTTTAGCGGGCTGGATTTCGCGCAAGCGCAACCATGGCAACCTTCTTTTTGTAGACTTGCGCGATCATTGGGGCATCACGCAGTGCGTTTTAGAGAACCCCCTGCCTGTTGAGGGAGTTGAGTTTGACGCGCAACAGCGGGAACAAGCGTCTCTTTTTTTGCAGATGGAGAAGCTGGGTCTTGAGAGCGTTGTGAGCGTTGCTGGCGAGGTGAGGGCGCGTAGCGAGGATACCGTCAATGTGAGCTTGCCGACTGGCGATGCGGAACTATCGTTAAGGTCTATCGAGGTTCTATCAGCCTCAGAGCCTCTACCGATGCCGGTCAATCGCGATGCGGACTACCCTGAGGATATTCGTCTAAAATATAGATTTCTCGACCTGCGCCGCGCGAGCATGCGCAAGAAGATTTTATTACGCTCGCGAGTTATCGCCGACTTGCGCGCACGAATGACGAGCGCGGGCTTTACGGAGTTTCAAACGCCGATATTGACCGCCTCGTCGCCGGAAGGAGCGCGCGACTTTTTAGTGCCCTCGCGCTTACAGGAGGGCAAGTTTTACGCCCTACCGCAAGCCCCCCAACAGTTCAAGCAGTTACTAATGATAGCTGGCTTCGAGCGTTATTTCCAGATAGCGCCGTGCTTTCGCGACGAGGACGCGCGCTCGGACCGCTCGCCTGGCGAGTTCTACCAGCTTGACTTTGAGATGGCATTTGCAAGCGAGGACGAGATTATGACGGTGATCGAGCAAGTTTTGCATGGCACTTTTAGCGAGTTTGCGAATTTCAGCGAAGGAGCTAGTAAGCTTGTATCGGCTCTACCATTTCCGCGCATTAGCTATGCGGATTCGATGTTACGCTATGGTAGCGACAAGCCCGACTTGCGCAACTCGATTGAGATATGCGATGTTTCGGATTTATTCAGAGATTCAGGTTTCGGCATTTTTGCGAAGGCTATTGCGGCTGGAGCTTGCGTTCGCGCGATACCCGCGCCTGGAGCTGCGAGCAAGCCGCGCAGTTTTTTTGACAAACTTAACGATTGGGCTCGTTCTTTGGGAGAAAAGGGACTAGGCTACATCAGCTACCCGAGCCTATGCGAAGGGCAGGGTCCGATAGCTCGCAACATTACGAGCGATCTTTCGAGTGCTCTTGCCAAGCGTGCGCGGCTTAATGATGGTGATGCGCTATTTTTTGTCTGCTCCGAGCGCAAGCAAGCGGAGTCTTTTTCAGCGCAGGTGCGCGAGCGTCTTGGTGTTGCCTGCGAGAGCATTGCGCAGGATAGATTTTCATTCTGCTGGATAGTAGACTTTCCGATGTATGAGCGCGATGCGGATAGTGGCGAGATTGTTTTCAGCCACAATCCATTTTCGCTGCCACGAGGCGGTTTATCAGCGTTAAATGATCAAGACCCACTAGATATAGTAGCGAGCCAATATGACATTGTTTGCAATGGAGTTGAGCTTTCTTCTGGCGCGTTGCGCAACCATGACTACGCGAGCCTGCAACGTGCCTTTGCGATAGCGGGCTACGATGCAAGTATTTTAGAGACGCGTTTTCCTGGTATTTTTTCAGCGATGCGTTTCGGCGTTCCTCCGCATGGAGGAGCAGCCCCTGGCATCGAGCGCATAGTGATGCTATTAGCTGGCGAGAGCAACATCCGTGAGGTCACCTGTTTCCCATTGAACCAAACAGGGCAAGACCTTTTGATGGGTGCTCCGAGTGTTATATCGAGCGAGCAGCTGAAGCCTTTAGGCTTACGCCTGCTGGATAAGGAGAAGCGGGCGAAGGGTGAAAAATAAGCTAAATTCGATATAAAATTACGCGTTAAGAACTAGGCGCGAAAAATCATGCAACAAGGATTACGCGCCAAGCTCTACCTTAGGAATTTTTGTCGATATATATCGAGGAATCCGATGTTAGTATCTTCGCCTTCCTGCAATTTTTCCACCAGTTGAGCTATGGATATGGGTTTATTTGGGTCGCTTGCTTGTGTAATGAAGTTGAAAACATCTAGCAGAGGCGAGTCTTCGATGGTTTCAGTGTAGTCTCGGGCGATTCCGTCGAGAGCTTCTGTTTCGTCTGCTAGGTATAGTGCTGCAGCGAGGTAAAGCAGGAAGCTAGCTTTGCGTTGAGATAGTCGCACTCCTTCTTCGCGTGGCGGCGGTCCTAGCAACCTTTGCAGAGCTGCTGCTGCCTCTCCCCAAGCTGCGTTGTTTCTATGTATAGCGAATCGTAGCAGGTCTGCTACTTCGGACACATCGCCAGCCAAGAGCTGTAGCGCGAAATCGTTTTGATTTAGCTCGACATGCGCTCTTGCGCGTAACCGTCGTACGTCGTCTCGATATGGCGATCCCTGTGGTGGTGTATTATCATCGAGCACCGAGAGAGCTTCTTGCGCTTGCCCTGCGAGCAGGAATAGCAAGCCTGTTTTGACGATGAGTCGGTCTTTATCGCTTTTGATGATATCGTCTACGAAGGCATTTTTTGCAATATCAGCGGCGATTTTATATAGTCTGCCTTGGCTTATCCTTTCGACTGCGCTTTCCGTTAGCAGCAGTCCTTTTTCGCCGGTAGGAATTAGCTCTTTAAAGTCTTGGTGTATTAGGTATGCTTCGGCAGGAGATAGAGGAACGCCTTCGCGTAACAGGAATAGGTCTTGGAACAAATCGACCATTTGTTTAGATAGTTCGATGGTTTGAGGTAATAGAGGGTTATCGGTTATGGCTTCGCGGTATAGCTTTAGCTGCTGGTAGAATAATCCGTTCAAGCCGTAAGTGGTGCCGAGTTCTTTTTGTATGCGAAAAGCTAGCTGATCGCCGCGCCATGCTTGATTCAGCCTTTCGAGTTTGCTTAGCACCTCTTCTTTGGGTATTTCTTCGATGTCCCTAGCGAGTACGAGAGCTTCGAGGTTTGCGCGCACTTGCCAATAGCCTATTTTTTTGTCGTTCTGCAATTTTCTAAAGATTTTTAGCGCGCGCTGATCGTTGCCGCGCTTTTGCGCGAGCGCGCCTCGCATATACGAGAAAGCATTTATGCGTCTGCGTCCTATTTCTATGGGAGACAGTTTTCCGACTTTTCGCAACCAAGCTTCAGCGGCGGCTGTATTTTCTGTTTGTATAGCGCTATCGACTCGCCATACGGCGATGTCAGCCTTTATGACCTCTGGATATAGGTTGTAGAAGTTTCCAGCTTGCTCGAAGTATTGTTCGGCGAGCAGCCATTGTTTTTTTTGAGCCGCTGCCACACCTCTCCATAACGCTGCTTCTTGCAATCGGTCGAAGACTGGCGCGCGCAGCACCTCGATAGCCTCGTCTGTTCGCTCTGCGAGCAAGAGCGCCACCGCGCGCATCAATCGAGGTGTTAGATTATTGCTAGTGAAAGAAGATGAGTATAGGTTTAGCAAGCCTAATGCTTCTTGTGCCAAGCCTTGGCTTAGGTAGTATCCGGCTAGGTTTAGATTGAATCCGCGTCGATTTTCGGAGACGGCGCGCAGGTAAATGGAGTTAAATATCTCGCGGCTTTTGCTTAGAGGTTTGTTTGGTCTTGCCCATAGATCGAAGTTTAGTATGGGTAGCCTTATGAGCTCTTCGGGCGCCCTTTCGGAGACTACTTGGTCTACATCGAGATTTTCCAACTGCAACCCGTCTGGCGTTTTTATGGCGACTCTTCCCTCGAGAGCATTTAGGGTTATGTTATTAGCGAGAGGAACGAAAGCCACTCCTTGAGCGCTTTCCAAGATTTGAAATTCTGGATATGCTCTAGCTCGGTTGATCCCTAGGCTAGGATTTTGCACTGGTATTACGAAGATATCGTCGCCGATTTCTGGGTCTCGTAGCCTTAATGTGTTTCCATATTTGTTAAACAGGAAGTTGAATTCGGCTTGTGCATTAGCGTCTTGAGTTACAGCGGTGTTGATGTTGAAGTATGAATCTATGGGAGTATCGTGAAACTCGAGCCACCAGCTTAGCCCGACTTGTCTTAGAGCTGGATATAGTTGTTGAGCGGTTGTGAATCGCAGTATTGTAAAATCGTTATTAGGTATCTGCTCGATGCCGCCCAATGCGGAGCGAGCATTTTGAGTTTCACTTTGCGTGTCTATTCTGAAAGGTTTATCGGCGATGAACCAAATATATCCGGCTCTGCGAAAGAAAGCAGTAGCGATACCTTCTGGCAGCAGCAATTGGAATTGGTATGCGGGAGTAGGTCTGCCAGCGGCTATTTCTTCTGCGGATGGTAGTTGGCTGCCTAGGGTTTTTCCTTGCTTGTCGAAGATGAGTGGCGGCGGCAGAGGGGGAGATGTTGCGACGAGCGGAGCGGATACCCCGATGATATCTGGCAGAGCAGATTTGTCCAAATTGACATTATGTAGAATATCTACGACTATTCTTGTTCCGGCTACGAAGTGTCGATACTCGTTTTCCTGAGGCAGTGGAACAGAGAAGATATTACGGTTTGCGAAGCGTTGAGTTCTAGCGGGCGCGAAGTCTTCTCTTGGCGAGAATCCCAAGGTACGCAAATCGAGAGGGTTAGCTCGATTGAATGTTATAGCGAGTCTTCTACCTGTTCTTTCGATCAGATATTTAGTTGGCTCGTTGTAATCGAAGATGAATCTAGTGTAGTCCCCGTGCCTTCCGCCTCGCACTGTTATGGCGGGCAATTGTGGCGAGCTTGGAACTGCGCTAGGAGTTACGCCTAGCGCCCCTTGAGCGATGTTACTATCTTGCAGTTGATTTGCGAATAGATCGATAACGACTCGATTTCCGTATGCGAAGTCTCGCATAGTTACCTTTCGCAATAGGGGTATTCTTATCTGTCGTCCGTTTTTGGTGAAGTCTGGGGTGCCGAGCGCGCCGGCGAGGGCTCTGAGTTTTGCCTTTGCGTTTGTGACCACCATATTCTTGTTGAATGTTACAACGAGAGTTTCTTGAGTTTGTCCATCGCCTTTTGGCAATTTCAGTATTTCTGTTCGGAACAGGACATCTGTGGGCCAAGCGAATGAGATTCGTTGATAGCCGGCTCGTTGTTGAGCTTGTACCTCGACACGAAAAGGAGCGTTATTCGAGTTTTCCTGTTGCTCATCTAGTTGTTGTAGCTCCATTGCGGCGGCGGTTTCGCCGACGGCTCTTTCGGCACGCGCGCTTTGCCCTGGTATTTTTTCTGATTGTTTGTCGAGTTGGAAGTATACGACGATGCTGTCGGTAGTTTTTCTAGTTGAGACGAGCACATTTTGTTGCAAGGCGATCGAGATTCGTTGCCTATCGATCACATTTATGCTCTTGAGGTAAGTTTTGAGCCTTTCTTGTAAATTACCGACCTCGAATCGCTGAGCTTTTTTTGCAAAGACGAGTCTTAGGTTTTGTTTTTCGTCTATTTGGCT
>JABAAS010000041.1 GCA_014238625.1 Alphaproteobacteria bacterium
AATAAAGTATGAACTCCTTCCTTGTCGCTCATAAACGCGCATTACTCGCAACAACAGAAATATCTATCGGCGAAGACGCTAATCCTACTCCAGAGCAAAACGCAATACTAGTATCAGAGTTGGCAATAACTCCACTAATCGCCGAAGAAGCTCTCAGAGCTAAATCCCTAGCCTATTTTGCAAATGATGAAAGCATTCTCGCAGGACTCCACGCAGAAGTAACCTTCGCAGTCGAATGCGCAGCTCTGGAGCCAGCATTGGCAAAATTAATTCGTGCCTGCGGATGCAAACAAACTAACCTAGCGCAAGGTGCTGGAACCCTATTCAACCCATCATCCCAACAAGGCGAAACTCTATCCATATATATTTATATGGATAAAACAAAGCATGTCCTAACCGCATGCAAAGGAACTTTCTCTATACATTTCGAAGCTCAAGAATTTCCTCGTTTCATTTTTCAATTCCGCGGAAAATATATAAATCCGCAATCGCAATCTTTTCCAGAAACTCGAACTCAAAATTTTATTCAACCCGAGCTACCAAGCGCGCAAACCTTAACTATATTTCGCCTAGGGGATATCGATTTAGGAGTAGAACGCTTTCGATTCGAACTCAATAATAGCTTCCCCTACTCCGCTAGGCTAAACGAAGAGCAAATCGATATCGTCGGGCGTGAGCCAACTGGACAAATGACAATACGAGACCCAGGAATAAAAAGCGAACTCGGAAGTGGAAATATATTCCAAAGCGCAGAAAATGCTCAAAAGCAATCCTTGCAAATAAAACTTGGAAAAGTAGCTGGACATCTAATTGAATTTACTTTCCCGCAAGTGCAGATAAAACCTCCGCGCTACGATGCAAGCTACGGAATACAAAACCTCGAACTGCCACTCACCTTTTTGCCTTTAACAGGCGATGATGAATTCTCAATAACGGTGAGCTAACATGTTTCGATTAGAAGAAAATTTCACCTTTGAGAGAAAAATTAACCTCGCGTTACCATCAGGCGAGCAGCAGGATTTCTTATGTTACTTTCGATTGCTCGACGAAGAGTGTTTCGCTCAACAGCTCGCAGATGAAAATGATCCCGATCGAGCAATACTAGAAAATGCCGTCGTCGGATGGAAGGGAATCGAAAATAACAGCGGAAAAAATTATAACTTCTCGCCGCAAAATCTACAAAGATTACTCGAATTGCCCTTCGTAAAAAGGGCTCTTACTCGTGCTTATGTAGAGGGAATTAAAGGAAGTTTGGAAAAAAATTGAAGCGGGCGGTGCGAATCTTGCTCGCTCCGCCCGTAAATAATAAACCGCTAAAAGAATCTCTTCTAAAACTCGGAGCTAAACAAAAACAAATTGAAGCATGGCTAATAGCCGTAAATAATTCCAATAAAAATAACTCCCTACCTTTAAATAATCATAGGCAAATCAAAAATTCCTCACAAAAAATATCGCAACAAGAAATGTTACAAAAAAATTACTCGCAAGACCTACCAATTCCACCAGATAACTGGGACGCCGTACGGCTATTTATACTGCTCGCAACGCAATGGCGGATAAATGATGTAAAGCCCATCGGTATCGATTATAGCGCGATCAAACCTACTGCAGAGCTCGCACAAATAAAACTATCTCAATTAATCTTCGAAAAAATAAGATTCATGGAGCAAGAAACTCTGAAGATATTCTCAGAAATAACAACAGCCTCGTAAGGAGAATAATATGCCGAATTTTCGTATCGCTAATCGTGAAATCGCTGAGACTAATAAACAGCTGCAAGAAAGCGCAAATGCAATCGCCGAACTGCGACAACCACTTAGTCAAGCTGCTCGTGAAAGTGATAAGCATCGAAGAGCTATAGAAAAACAAAGCTACGCTCAAAAAACCGCAAGCTCAAGCATAAACTCTTTGGAAAAATCCCTCTTCTCGCTCGCAGCCGGTAGCAAAACTGCTAGCCAATCCGTCGCATCCTTCGGGAAAAGCTTCCTAAGCGGACTACTAAAACAAACCCTTAAAACATCCATAACTAATCCTCTAAAACAACTCTTCTCTCTCGCTCACAGCGGCGGAATCGTCGGAGAAAGTCGAAGAGCAATGTCCATAAACTCACCTCTACCAACATACCACTCCGGCGGTATAGCAGGATTGCGACCAGACGAAGTCCCACTAATCGCAAAGCGCGGAGAAGAAATTATAACCCAAAACGATCCTCGACATAGAGCAAACTCAGCTCCTCCCATCGCCGTGCAGGTAACCGTCAACACTAGCGAAAGCGAGTATAGCGATAGGCACGAACAAAATAACGCTATCGCTCTCGCCGTAAAGCAAGGCGCTATCGCAGCTATACAACAGCAAGCCGCTAGAGGCGGAAGTTTCGCTCGTAGCGTCGGAAGACGATAAAAAACTCTAGACAAACTTTAGAAAATTCTAAAAGACACTAGGAGAAAAAAAATGGTAAGCTCAAATACCAGCACAGATGGACCAGATAGCTCCGTAATATCATTCCCCGATAGCCTGCCCGCTCCAGAGGCAGAGCGCTGGTGGCTCGAACATAAAACTCAGATATTTACCTCACCAGTATCTGGACAAGAGCAAAGACTCGCATTGCAAGGAGCTAGGTGGCGCGCTGAAATCGTCTTCCCCAATCTCAAAGAAAACGAAGCCAGAGCCCTGCTCGTCTTCGTAGCTCAACTGCAAGGCGCAAAAGGAACATTCCTATACTCGCCAGCTCATAACCGTAGCGCAAGATGGGCCAGCCAAACGCCAGTCGTCGCAAGTCCTCCTACAACCGAAAACTCTCAACAAACCGCCGCAACAAAACTATACATCAACCTCGCTACAACTAGTACAGAGCATCGTATCAAAGCTGGTGATTATTTCACTATACGCTCCGAGCTCGGCGAGCGTGCGCTACATATCGTGACAAAATCTTGGCAGCCGCCGTCGCAAGGCGCGCAATTCGCAGACATACATATATCTCCTCCTTTGCGATTCCAACCCATCGTCGACTCAGAAATCGAACTCCTTAAGCCAAAAGCAACTATGCGATTGCTAAACGATAGTCAAGCTCGAATGTTATGGCGCAGAGGCTTGATCGTCGACGGGCTAACCTTAGCTTTAAGCGAAGTACTATAAATATTAATATTACAAAATATAATTAATTATGACGCGTCCCATTAACGCAAAAACAAAAAATGCCGCAAGCGCACGCGAAGTCGCAGGTGTTGCTCATTTGTTCCAAGCAAAATTAGATTTGCAAAATCTACGCATAACTAACGCTCCTCGTAATATAACTATCTCTAATAACGAAAATGAAGAAATAACTTTTACCAGCGTCGGCTCATTAGGAAACGTCTCCGCAGTCGAAGAAGGGGCAGAGCTACAAGCATATAGCATCGCCGTAACACTCGCCGGAATAAATAAAGAACTGCTCGCAATTGCATTGCAGCAACATTACCAAGGGCGAGCCGCAAAATTATGGCTCGCTCTGCTCGATAAAAATAGCTTAATAATCGGCGAGCCAATACTCCTATTCGCCGGAAGAATCGATGCCATGCAGTGGAATGCGGGTGAAAATGCGCAAATTATATTGAATATACAAAATCCACTCGCAGATTGGGAAAGACCTAAACTAAGTAGATATACAAATAGCGAACAGCAAAAATTATTTCCTAATGATAAATTTTTTGAATTCCTAAATAGCCTTGCCGAAAAACCAATCTTCTGGGGTAGCTGATATGCGATACAAAGACTGCTACCAGAGGCTACATAATTTATGGCTAAGTAAAAGTAATGAACCATTTAAATGGGGAAAACACGATTGTGTAGCCCTCGCCCTACAAGCAATTGAAACTATAACCGATAAAAAATATCCATTTCGTGAAAAATATATGCGATATAACTCCTTCAAAACTGCGTGTAGATTACTCGGGGAAAAAACTCTACAGCAACAACTTGTAGTAGCTCTAAAGCCGTTCTTCGACGAAGTAGTAGATCGGCGTAACTTGCAAACCGGTGATCTCGTTTTATTGAAAAGTAAATACTCTGAAAAATGGAACGCCTTAGCAATAGTCGATCTATGTCCTTCTGGATTCATACTACCCTCAAAACCTTGCGGGATAACTCGTATCGAACGCAAAAACGCAATCATAACAAAAGCCTGGCACATTGCCTGAGGAGCTTAAATAATGCCTGCAGCTCTTATACCCGCAGCTATTAGCATACCTACAAGTATAATCGGAGGAGCCGGGGTTGCAACAGCTCTCGCATATGGTGGAATTAATGCAATACTCTCGCTTGCTCTATCACCCTCCTCACGCAAAAATTATAGCTCCCAAAAACCTCAATTACAAAAAACACGCAAGCATATACTCAGATCTAGCGAAGCTCCACGCGAAATAGTATATGGGCGAGTGAGAAAGTCGGGGCTGTTGACTTTCGCTTATTCAACAGGGCGAGCAGGAAAGCTACATCTAATCATAACTCTCGCAGCACACGAAATAGACGGAATCGAAAACCTATGGATCGGAGACGAATATAGCTCGCTCGAAAAGTATCAAAATAATGTCGAATATTATCTACATAACGGTACAGAGCAACAAAACGCAGATCAAAAATTGCTCGATAGAGCTCCTGCCTGGACAGAGCAGCATAAAGGAAATAGTATAGCTTATCTTCATGTAATTCTAAACTGGAATGAAAATCTCTGGAACCTCGGACTGCCAGATATAAGTGCTACAATACGCGGGAGAAAACTATACGACCCGAGAATAGCAGCAGAAAACTCTATACATCCTAGCAGTGAAAGCAACGCTCGAGTGTTTAGCGATAACCCAGCTCTCTGCATACTCGATTATCTCATCAGCGAGCAGGGACTCGCTTGCGAGCCTGACGAGATCCATTGGCAGAGTTTCATCGACGCTGCAAATCTATGCGAGCAAAAGGTCGAGGGCGAGAATAGATACCGATGCAATGGAGTAGTAATACTCGATCAAACCCCGATCGAGATCGTCGAGCAACTCTTGACAAGCTGCGCAGGCGTGCTCGTATATACACAGGGAAAATATAAAATCTTCGCCGCTGCTCCTAGGAGCTCCAGCGCACATCTAAACGAATCTAACTTGCGGGCTAACCCTCAAGGAATACCAAGACCAGAAAGAGCTAATCTAGTTAATACTCTTAGAGCTACATACAATGACGAAAGTGCAAATTGGCAACCTAGCGATATAACTCCCATAACTAACTCAACATACTTGCTAAACGACGGCGGTAAAGAATTAACATATAATCTCGAACTACCATACACAACATCAAGAGCTCACGCAGAAAGGCTCGCTCGTCTAACTTTCGAGATAGTCAGGCCAGGCGCTCGGATAAGATTTCCCGCAACACTCGCCGCAATCGGAATCGACGTATGGGATGTCGTAACCGTGTCTCTCCCACAAGTCGGATATGAAAATAAGCTCTTTCGAGTGTTATCTTGGAGGATGAGCGAAGATTTTGGGATAGACCTAGAGCTGCAAGAATACGATCCCATAGCATATAAAGACTATCCTGCTAGCGAAGAACGAGTGCAGCCTATACAAACAAATCTGTTACCTCCTCCATTTTTCAATAATGTAGATTTTAACCTAAATATCAAAACAATTGCCGAAATAATTACAGAACAGAGCGACGACGGAGCTCTGCAAGCTAAACTAGTAGTAAGCTGGAGGATACCATCGCGATTGATTCAAAGCATTAGTCTACAATGGCGCGAGCATAACCAAGATGAAAAAAATTGGTCCGGTATAAATCTGCCTCCTCAAACAACTCAATATCAAATACCTCAAGCGCAACCTCTAAAAAAATATGACTTCCGATTGCGTATGGTCAACAGCATTGGAATAGTTAGCAACTGGCAACAAAAAAATGCTTACTTCTTCGCTAGAAAATTCAATCCCCCTCTGCCTCCAAGACAATTTAAAGTAAAACAACAAAGCGGTCGAGTATATACATCTTGGGAAGTCGGCGGTGCTCTATACCTGCACGGAGCCGTCGAAATAAGATATCTAAATACCTCTCATGACCCAAAATGGGAGGATATGGAAAAAGCTCACCTAATACCCATACGAAGAAGATATGATTTCTCATTACAAACTCCAGCTCAAGGCAGATACGTCTTCGCTATCAAAAGCTATAACCAACTCGGCATACCTTCTGAATTCGCAGCTAGAGCATATCTATTACTAGAAGCTACTGAAATAAATACATTGCCTCGTGATGAAGCAGCCATAAACTGGCCAGGCGTAGATAATCTCATCGCCTTTCAAGACCAGAGAAACGCTCTCGTTCCAAGTTCCAACGGTACATGGCGCGATATAAGTCAAAAGTGGAACGAATTACCAGAGGCTTGGAATAAAATACTACCCATAAAAGAAAAAATTACATACCTAACTCCAGTAATAGATTTAGGAATAATTAAAACATTCTTGCCAACATACAGAATAACCGCTCAAGGACAATTCAGTATAACCTGGAGATACTCAAATACTCTACCATGCGAAGGGGAATTCAGCGAAATACCAGACACCGAAATCGAAACTAAATTCCTTCAATTCAAAGTACAAGTACAAGGCGCTGACAAAATTACACCTAAATTAATCGAAATGGTAATCGACGAACAATAAATATAAAACAAAATAACAACTAAAGAGGAAAATATGTCAAGCGAAGCTACAGCACTAATACAACACGCAACTGCAATTCATCTGCAAACAGAAGAAAATGATCCGAGACAAGCTCGTATCGAATTGCTCGAACTAGTCGAAAAATTTAACCAATTGTTAGACGCTCTAGGTAGTGCTGCATTCAAAAATATCGGACTAACACAAGGTAATATCATTGCACTAGCAGAAGGAGGAACCTTGCCTCAAGGAATCATTCCAGCTGCAGGCGCAAATATACCTACCGCAACAATACTCGATTTCTTCGCAAATACAGCTCCAGATGGATGGGTCTCAGCAAGCGGGCAAGGAATACAAATAGCTAACGGAGTAGAATACTTTCCTCTCTTCCAATATCTATTCAATGCAGCCGTAGACGAAAATAATCCTCTGCCATTATTCCAAACACAACAAGAGTTAGAAAACGCAAAAACTCAAGAGGATGCTCAACAAGCATGGGAAAATAACCTCGTAGTTCCTCTGCCAGATCTAAGAGGTAGAACTAGAATCGCAAGCAAAAATGAAACAGGAGAAGGACAAAAATTAGTCGGACAAAAACTCGGCGAAGAAGAAGTGCAACTCCAAAAAAGGCATTTGCCAAATGAACAATTATCTATATTTAGACATAAACTGCCAAATGCAGGAAGTCGTTATAAAAGATTCTTAGTAAGTGAAGCTGAAAGAACCGCCTCATATACTAAAGCATACGATTTACAAACCAAAACAGAAGCAATGGGAGAAGGAATCTCTCACCCTAATATGCAGCCTAGTTTCGTCGTGCTAACTTGCATGAAATTGTGAAAAATTAAAAGCTGTAACGCCTAGTCCTTAAAGAATCATACAAGGTGATAAAACTGCAAAGTGGAGCCGCACAAAACGATCGTAATAAAAATCTCGCAGCCTGAAGCCGAAAACCTCTCCTTGCTTGACTATGAGCTAAACTCAACGCAACCCATACAAAGCGATCACGCGACAATACCCCCGCACGAAGACGGTTAAAGCGCACAAATATCTCTGAATTGCTAAGCCTCTTGCCCGTAGAAATATCTGATAATAGCCTTTGCGAAGCTAAATCTTGACTAAAACAAGCACGCTCCGCCGAAGACATAAATGAACTCGCTTGCTCTATATCGACAACTTCTCTGTTGCGTAAAGGATCGGGAAGACCCATCGCTCTACGGCGCGCAGAAAAAAGAGCATAGCAATGGTTGCGCAAAATCTGCTCTGCGCAATTAGATGTGCTCTGGTCTCCATGCCTGCTATAGGATACCAAAACTTCAGGAAGGTTCGTAAAAATAACCTTGCTAATAACCTTGCTAATAACCTTGCGCCTCCGCAGCAAACCTCCGCAAAAAATACCCGAAGAAGTACCTGAAGGAATACTCGAAGGAATACTCGAAGGAATACCCATGCGCAAAAATAAATCAAAGTCCTCCGCACCTACACTAAATAGCTCATTGTAACCTCCGACCGGAAATGCCGACGCGCGCAACATAATACTCGAGTGAACCAAAGGCACTGCTCCCTGCTGCAAACCCCGTAGAACAGAACCACCTCGCCGCAAAAAAACACTCCCTCCTAAAACTCTGCCCCTATCGTCAATCGCAGAACTCAAACAGCCCAAAATCGATACCCGAGGATGTCGCAACATATAAGAAACTTGACGCTCTAGACGCCGAGGGAACGAAATATCGTCCGAATCCGCTCGTGCAATAAACGCAGCGCGCGAAGCTCTAATACCGCAATTCGCAGCGTAGGCTATACCTCGATTCTTTTCTAAAAAAATTAAACGAACTCGTTTGTCCAATCTAGCTATATTCTGCAAAACCTTGTCCGTTCCATCGCTAGAGCCATCGTCTACAATAATAAGCTCAAAATTCGAAAATGTTTGACGTTGCAAAGACGCTACCGCCTCACTAATAAATCCTACACGATTGTAAGTCGTCATAACAATGCTTACCGCTGGAGAACTCTGTAAATTTACATAACCTCCATAACTAGAAAAAATCAAAAGTCTTTTAATAAATTCTACTCCCTCCTCTAAAATGCACCGTAATACGAAAATGACTTTCCTTAACAGTAATGACAAGATAATCAAAAAATTATAACGCAACGCTTGCCTGATATAGCGCAAAAATAGTATAGGAGCTTCACTGCGAGCACTAGCGCGAGCAAGCTGAAGATGGGGATGGGGGAAGTCTCTTAACTCAATCTTACTTGGAAAATACTTATCTAATAAACGATCAGCTCGACGTAGAAAAGTTGCACGGGCTCTCTTCGTAGAGGGAAAAGAATAGAGAGAGTTGAAAAAATGTAATGCCTCCAAACGCTTGCGCTCCTTCGCAGATATAACTAGAGAAGAAAATGATAGCTCTCTGGCACTCGCAAGAGGATCCGATAAACCTCGAGCTCTACACTCGGACGAGTAGTGAATTAAAGTTTGTACCAAAGAGTGTTTTAGCAAATTATTCATTTGCGTAGAAGAGCCCGGATAACGACGATAAAAATATAATTTGCTCGATAGATTCGCAAAAACATCTCCGTAGCAATTAAGCATGCGCTTATACAAATCTATATCTTCTCCTATACTAAATATCTCGCGGTAACCTCCAAGCGTAAGTACAGTCGCAGTGCGATACATTAATGTAGGGTGTAGCAGGGGGTAAATACCCTTACCAATAAGATAGCCGATCATCTTGCGACCTCGGGCAAAATCGATATTATACTTCCTATCTTTTATTATACTACCATGCTCATCGACATTAAAACTACGGCAGCCCAGCATATAAATATCCTCGTGCTCGTCCATATAAGAAACCTGTTCCGCAAAACGACTAGGGGCGCAAATATCATCCGAATCAACTCGCCCTACCAATGCCGCTCGAACC
>JABAAS010000042.1:0-5235 GCA_014238625.1 Alphaproteobacteria bacterium
TGGTATAGAGAGAAGACCCACTCGGCGTTTTGCTCTGATAGGACTTGCGCGTTTTTAGGGTAGGGCATAGTATTTATCAGGTGTGGCTATCTATTTCGCCATTGCAATAATATAGCCATTTGATACGCCTCTCCGAGGTATATTTAGAGACGACACGCACCCTTAGGGTTAAGGAGTGCGCGCCTATGGCCAACTCGTTGTTTTTCAGATAGACTTTTTCTCCGAGCGGTATTTGTTCAAACTTTTTTTCAGCACCCTTTCTGCCTGCGATCTCTCGTTTTGGACTATAGGGCTGGCAGAAGAAGCTTTTCATGGGTTTATGCAGATATACGAAAATCTTTGTTTTAAAGCTTCCAGAATTAGTTGAGATGCTTCCTGCGACATTTGTTATTCTTATGATTTCCCAGCCTTTTTCGAGATCTTCTGCTTTAGTTTGAGGAGCATCAGATTCTGTAGTTGCGCATGCGGTTAGCATCAGACTTGCGAATACTAGCAGGGCTAGCAATCTTGTGGCTGGCAATCTTGGTAGCACTTTAGGTAGAGGGCTACTATATAATAACGGACTTAATAACGGACTTGGGAGTATTTTTTGGAGTAGCCTAGATAGACGTTTTCTAATCATCATATTCTGTTCTCCTTTTTTATCCGATATCTCGAGAGCAAAGTTTGCAATTAGTTTCGAGCATAGCACTTTTCCTAGCATTTTATATTATATTTTTGCCTATTAGAAGTCTTTCCAGATTAGAAGAATTTTGCGGTTGCGCTTGCGTATGCGGCGATTCCTTTTGCTTGTCCTAGTGCGCCCAAGCCTTCGAGTGTTGTTGCCTTTAGCCCTATGCGCGAGCGTTCGAGTTCTGTGAGTTCTGCGAGTTTGTCACGCATAACTTGCTTATAGCTTTTCAAGTTAGGTTTTTCAGCGAGTATAGTAATATCTGCGTTTACGAGTTTTCCGCCTGCTTTTGAGAGTATTTCGATTGCGTGCTTGAGGAAGATAGCGGAATTTGCGTTTCGCCATTTTTTCTCGTTTGGAGGAAAATGCTCACCGATATCGCCGCTCCCTGCGAGAGCGAGTATTGCATCTGTCAGCGCGTGGAGAGCTACATCTGCGTCCGAATGTCCTTCGAGAGCGAAGTTGCAGGGTATGTCTGTTGCGCATAGACGAAGGACTTTTCCTTTGCATACTTTATGTTGATCGAATGCGGAACAAGATCGGAATTCTGTATATTTTTTTTCTTTTACCATCCGATTTTTTTCTGCAGCGAGCAATCCCTCTAGGATAGGTATATCTTGTAGCGTGGTTATTTTATGCGCGCGAGCCTCGCCTTGAATATGCGTTACTTCTGCTAGATTTTCTATGGCGAGTTGCGCCTCGTCGGTGAAGTTTTTGCGTGGCATTTTTTGCTCTGCTTGTAGTAACCACTCGAGCATTTTTTCTGATGGGAATGCTTGAGGTGTTTGCGCTTGTCGCAAGTCTTCGCGCTCGATGGATTCTACGATCAGCCCTTTTTTGTCGATGCGCTTGATGCTATCGGCTATGGGGAGTAGGGGTATGACGCCTAGGATTTTGCCATTTTTTTTAATTTTTGGCTTTTTTATTTCTGCTGATTTATTTGCCTGCCTTTCTCTAATACGAGCTACGCTAGTAGCGATGCGTTTGAGCAAAACATGGGATACTAGCGGTCGCGCAGCATCACAAACCATGCACCAAGAGCCATTAGTAGAGCCATTAGTAGAGCCATTAGTAGAGCCATTAGTAGAGCCATTAGTAGATTTGCATAATGCTTGCAAGCCATTTTTGAGCGAATCCTGCCGCCTAGCGCCTCCTTGAGCGAAGAGCCATTGGCTGTCACTGCAACGCTCACGGTAGCCTTTAACGAGTTCTTTGATTTTAGTTTGTACGGCTTTATTTTCTGGCAGAACGAAGACGCAATTTCTGACGAATGGAGATTCGACTAGGGTTTCGAGCAGGTATTCGAGAGCGGGCTTACCATCTATTTTTGCCAAGATTTTTGTCTCGTGTGTATTTTTTTCTTCAGCGTTGAATCTAGTGCTACTACCTGCGCATAGTACGATAGCGTCGAGCATTAATTTTTTGTTTTTTTTACAATCGACTTTGCGCAGCATTTTTTTTAGTAGTTTTTCTGTTGTGTCTTTTTAGGCACATTGTTTGCGAAGGTTACTTTATGGATTGCGTTTATTATGGATTGCGTTTAA
Organism: Alphaproteobacteria bacterium; assembly: GCA_014238625.1. Classification (GTDB taxonomy): domain Bacteria; phylum Pseudomonadota; class Alphaproteobacteria; order JABAAW01; family JABAAW01; genus JABAAW01. The sequence continues at coordinate 2,215 of JABAAS010000042.1, forward strand.
TTGTCTATCTTTGAATTTATACTATGACGAATAATTATCTATGCGAGGCAAATGATGATGAGAGTTTTATGCTATGCTTTTAGAGTATAGCATCATTGTTTTTTATGAATAGCCTTGTATCAGAGTATCTATCGTGAAGATTATCATCTGTGGCGCGGGTCGAGTTGGTAGCTCGATAGCGCAATACCTTTCGCGTCAGAACAACGATGTTGTGCTTATCGACGAGGTTCCGCTTCGTCTTTTGAGCATCGGCGATGTCGCGGATGTAAAGACGGTGCTAGGCGATGGCTCGCTGCCTGAGAGTTTAGTTGAGGCGGAGGCTGATAGCGCGGATATGTTGATAGCGGTTACCTCGTCGGATCAGGTTAACATTGTTTGTTGCCAGATGGCGCACTCTCTTTTCAAGATTCCGATGAAGATAGCTAGGATTCGTTCTGATAGTTACAACGATCCGCGCTGGGCGAAGATTTTTGGTCATGATCATATTCCTATAGACATAGTTATTTCGCCTACTCACACGATAGTTGAGGCTATCCATAATCGTTTAGACGCTCCTGGAGCTTTTGATGTAGTTCCTTTGATAGGAGATCGAGTTAGGATTATCGGCACGCGTTGTGCGGATGATTGTCCTATTGTTTTCAAGCCGCTTCGTCAGTTGACTTCTCTTTTTCCGGATTTGCATATCACGATTCTATTGATAACGCATGAGGGAGAGCCTCGTATCCCGAATGCCGACGACATCCTTTATCCTGGAGATAGCGTATATTTTGCGACGGAGACCTCGCATATGATGCGCTCTCTGCAGGCATTTGGTCACGAGTATCGTCCGATCAAGCGTATTTTAATTGTTGGAGGCGGCAATATGGGGTTAATTTTGGGACAAAAGATTCGTCAAACATCGCACAACATGCATACGACGATAGTCGAGAGCGACCAGTTGCGCGCGCGCAAGGTTGCGGAGGCACTTCCAGATACGACCATTTTACAGGGAGATATAATGGAGCCTGAGATAATCGGCAATTTATCGCCTGAGAGCTTTGATACGATAGTCTCTCTTACGGACGATGACGAGGTTAATGCTCTTTCGGTTTTGATGTTGAAGAAGTTGGGAGTAAAACGAGGTATCAGCGTTATCAATAAGGGTATTTACATTTCACTAGTGAGTGAGCTGGGATTAGATGTGATAGTTAATCCGCCGATGATCACGGTTGCGACGATTTTACGGCATGTTCGCCATGGTCGCATTCAGGCTGTCTATCCTGTGCAAGATGGCTTTGCGGAGCTATTTGAGGCGACGGCTCTTTCGACCTCGAACATTATCGGCAAGCCATTGAAGGACTCGAACATAAAATCTGGCATTATATTAGGAGCGATAGTGCGAGCTGGCGATGTCATCATGCCGCGACCGGATACGGTTATCGAAGAGGACGACCGCATTGTGATTTTGGCAGAGCAACGCTTGACGCGGCGAGTTGAGCAACTATTTTCAGTCAGCCTAGATTACTTTTAGGAGAGCCTCAGCCTTGTTGCTCCTTGCTTGTAGCTTTCTCTTTATGACTCTTGCATAATGACTCTTGCATAATGACTCTTGCATAATAGCTTTTGCATAATGCCTCTTTTACGATGCGCCTTGCCTCCTATGACGTCTTGCCCTTATGACTCTTGCATATTTGAACGGCAGTTTTCTTCCACTAACTGATGCGAGGATATCGCTAGAGGATCGCGGCTTGCTTTTTGCGGACGCGGTTTATGAGGTATTTTGCGTAGCGCATAGCCGTGCTATCGACTTGCCAGAGCATTTAGATCGCCTATGGCGTTCGTTATCAGCCTTGAGCATGTCGAGTCCTTGTACACGCAGAGTTTTGTTGCTTTTGCTAGAGCGATTTATTAGACGCAATCGGCTACGCAACGGTATGATTTATTTGCAGGTTAGTCGGGGTAGCGCGAGGCGCGAGCATGCTTTTCCGCCACTGGAGTGCAAAGCTAATCTGTTTATGGTTGCGACGCATATGCGCCACCCTAGCAGAGCTGAGGCGAGCGAGCCTCGGCGATTGAGCGTTATTTCGCAACCGGATCAACGTTGGGGTCGAGTTGACATCAAGACGACGAACCTTTTAGCGAATTGTTTAGGAGTAGAGGCAGCCCGCTCACGCGGTGCGCAAGAGGTAGTTTTCTACGATTCTGCAAGCGATGTTTTACACGAGGCGAGCAAGAGTAACTTATGGATGTTGCGCTCGGACAATTGCCTAGTAACGCATCCTCGTACGACGAGCATTTTAGGCGGAGTTACGCGTGCGGCTATTATGGAGATTGCTACTAGCTATGGCATCCGTTACCTAGAGGAAGAATTTACGCGCGAGCAGGCTTACGCAGCGCGCGAGCTATTTCTAACGAGTTCGGTTGGATTTGTTTCGAGCATCAGCGAGCTTGACGGTCATATTATAGGCGATGGCTTTAATCATGATATTGCGCGTCGGCTGCACGATCTTTACCTAGCTAAGTTGGAGCAGACATAGTGGCGGATAGTGGGTCGGAGTCTAGAGATGGACGAGCGGGACATGGTCCGAAAAATCGCCCCGAACACCACCTAGTATTTTTTGATTGGGACAATACTTTGGTAGATAGTTGGGGTTTAGTGCACGAGAGCATGCAGGCGACCTTGCGAAGTTTAGGAGAGGCTGAGTGGTCAGCAGAAGAGACGAGGATTAGGTTAGGCGCATCACTACGGGACAATTTTCCGCGCTTGTTTGGCGAGCGTTCAGAACAAGCCCGTATTTTGTATCGCGCTTATTTTCTTTCGCATCACCTTAAGCGCATTAGAGCATTTTCTGGTGCGCAGAGTCTTTTAGCTGACTTATTTTCTGTTAATTCCTCTAGCAATTTTGATATTGAGATGGCTGTTATCAGCAACAAGATTGGCAGTGCTTTACGCGCGGAGGTTTCGCATTTGGGCTGGCAGAAGTATTTTGGAGCGGTATTGGGGGCGGAGGATTGCACAAGCGACAAGCCCGACCCTGCTTG
>JABAAS010000042.1:5310-9318 GCA_014238625.1 Alphaproteobacteria bacterium
GGTTGATATGGAATTTGCGCATCGTTCTAACGCGCTTGGAGTTTTGTTAAGCGAAGAGGCGATGGATTCTCGTTTTGGGGAATATCCTGCGCACCATCAGGTGCGTGACTTTACATCTCTACGAGCGCTTCTCACGAGTCTTTTAGGTTTTAAGCTATAGTTTAACTTTTTATTTTTTGTCTATTGAATGGATTTATATGGTTGATTTTGCTCTCGAGCGACTGGCTCGCATGTTATATGTCCTGCGTTTATATTTACGCCCATTGCTAATCCGCTGTCTTTTTCGATAGCTTTGCGCCAGCCATTATTTGCTATTGATTTAGCATAAGGCAGAGTAACGTTGTTGAGAGCGTAGCTACTACTTTGAGCGACGACCCCTGGCATATTTGTAACGCAGTAGTGTATGACTCCCTCTTCGTTGAAGGTAGGCTTTGAGTGTGTAGTTGGCTTACTTGTCTCGAGGCATCCTCCTTGGTCGATAGCGATATCTACGACGACGGATCCTTTTTTCATTTTTTTGAGCATTTCGCGCGATATTAATTTAGGAGCATTAGCGCCTGGCACCAGCACAGCACCGACGACGAGGTCTGCCTCTGTTAATAGAGCTTGTAGCTTTGCGATTGTAGAGTAAGCGGTTTTGACTTTAGAGCCGAAGATTTCTTCGATTTGCCTTAGCCTTGCTACGGAAAGGTCTAGCACGGTTACATCGGCGCCGATTCCTGTGGCGACTCTAATTGCGCTAGTACCTGATGCGCCGCCGCCGATGACGAGGACTTTTCCTGGCAGCACTCCTGGCACTCCTCCGAGCAATATGCCTCTCCCACCTTTAGCTGTTTCGAGACAGTTTGCGCCGACTTGAATAGACATTCTGCCAGCGATTTCGCTCATTGGAGCGAGGAGCGGCAATCCTCCATTTTTGTCTGTGACTGTTTCGTATGCGATAGCTGTACAACCTGACTCTTTGAGTGCGTTGGTTTGCTCTGGGTCTGGCGCGAGATGTAGGTATGTGAAGATCACTTGCCCTTCGTTGAGCATTTTGCACTCATTGAGCTGAGGTTCTTTTACTTTTATGACCATTTCAGCTTTTTCGAAGATTTCTTCTGGGCTATCTACGATAGTTGCGCCAGCTTCTTGATATTCTTTATCGTATGCGAAGATTCCATCGCCTGCGTTTTTTTGTATAATGACTTTATGTCCGTTTTTGACGAGGTCTTGCACGCTTGCGGGTACGAGTCCAACGCGGTATTCGTGAGTTTTTATTTCTTTAGGAACGCCTATCAGCACGCTAGTTCTCCTTATATTTTTGTAGGTTTCTGTTGCTGGCTTTATGTACGAGTTATGATATTTGCGAGTAAAGTGGGTACCCATTTGAGTCTTTCGAGCATTTTTTGCGAGCACTCTCCGACAAGTTTTGTAAGAGATTAGCTTATGAGATTTGTTTTTTCAAGATTAATTATGTTTGAGGTTTGACAGTCGATTTTCTGTTTTGTAGTGTAGTTTTTTTCTATGACATCCGACAATCTTCACGATATTTCCCGCAAGCGTGTGCCGCGTTTGAGCGTATTGATGACTGCTTACAATAGCGCTCGTTTTTTACCCGAGGCAATTGAATCGGTATTATCGCAAACGTTTTCTGATTTTGAATTTATCATAGTTGACGATGGCTCTACTGATAAGAGTGCTTCGATCATCCGTTCATTTTCTGCCCGAGATTCACGTGTACGGGGTATATTTTTAGGCAAGAATGTTGGCATTCCTCGTGCTGCGAATATGGGTTTGTTTGAGGTGCGAGCGCCATTGGTAGCACGCGTAGATTCGGATGACATTTGCGCTCCTAATCGTTTTGCGAAGCAAGTTTCGTATATGGACAAGCACGCGGATATTTATATTCTAGGTTGCCGTGCTGTTAATATAGATGTAGCTGATAATATGATAGAAGGCGCAGGCGATTATAAGCTTACATTTGCGATGGGTCATAGGCAAATCGCCAATAATATAAGCATAGGAGATTACCCACTACTGCATCCGGCCTCAATGTATCGCACTGCGGAAGTGCTTGCTCTTGGTGGCTACCGCGAGGTATTTCCAATAGGAGAAGATTTTGATTTATATGAGCGAATGTTTGTTCGTTTTGGCTCTGTATTTGCGAACCTATCGAATGCATTATATTTTTATCGTAGTTATTCAAGCTCTATGAGCTCTGTTAGCGGTAAGTACAATGCGAAGAGACATCACTGGATAAACGCGCAGCTACGTCATTCGTCTAATTGCTTTAGACATGGTTTTTCGGATCCTCTTTCTTCTTTCAAGAGCTTGCCTTTTCCGCCCTTATCCTCGTCTAAGGATGAGTTTATTATTATGGAGCTTGTATTTTATTTGTATGTATATAGTGTTTTATTTTATCGATCAATTTCTCGAATAAGAGATTTACATGTTCCATCGAAGAATTTGCGTAGATTCAAGATGATTATGGGCAAGCTATCTCGTTTGCCTAAGAGTTCGAAGAATCGGGAGTTTCTTTATAGAAGGTTTTTCTTACTACTTCTACCGGCTATGCCAAGAGATAAGGAAGAGCGAGTAGATTTTCTTAAAAGCTTTGATGATGCGTTATTAAATAGTGATGATTTTTTATGTAATAGGAATTACTCTAATCTCTGTTTAGTTGTTTCTCGTGGTTGCTTAGGTTTTGGAGAATGGAAATATTTTATGCGCTATATGTTTATATCTTTTAGGATTGATTTTATTTTCACGCTATATTTTATTTTTGTAAGATCGCTAGCGCACTTGAAGGAAGTTTTATGTCTATCCCGCGCTTGAGCGTATTGATGACTTCTTACAATAGCGAGCGTTTTCTTAGTGCTGCTATCGTTTCGATTTTAGAGCAAACGTTTACTGATTTTGAGTTCATAGTAGTTGATGATGGTTCTACTGATAAGAGTGCTTCGATCATCCGTTCATTTTCTGCCCGAGATTCACGAGTGCGTGGTATTTTTTTGGACAAGAATGTTGGTATTCCGCGAGCTGCGAATATAGGTTTGCGAGAGGTTCGAGCGCCATTGGTAGCACGCATGGATTCGGATGACATTTGCGCTCCTAATCGTTTTTCGAGGCAGGTTTCGTATATGGACAAGCACGCGGATATTTATATGCTAGGTTGCCGTGCTTTTAGTATGAATGAAGAAGACAATATGATAGAAGATGTAGGCGTATATAAGGTTATATTTGCTATGGGTCGTAGGCGGATTGCTGATTATATAGTCAGGGGAGATTACCCTTTAGTACATGCGACATTGATGTATCGGACTTCTCGAGTGCTTGCACTTGGTGGTTATCGAGAGGTATTTCCTATAGGAGAAGACGATGATTTATATGAGCGCATGTTTGCTCGTTATGGTTCTGTATTTGCGAACTTGTCGGATGGGTTATATTTTTATCGACGTTATCCAGGTTCTCTAACCTCTGTTATTCACGGGCGTTATAATTTAAAGAAACGTCGTTGGATAAAAGCATTGATTCGCCATTCGGCTGATTGTTTTAGGCAAGGTCTGGCGGATCCTCTTTCTGTTGTCGAGACAGTGCCTTTTCCGCCCTTATCCTCGTCCAAGGATGAGTTTATCATTATGGAACTTGTATTTTATTTGTATGTATATCGTGTTTTTCTTTATAAATCTCTTTCTCCAATCAAGAATGTGCGTAGGCTATGTATGATTACGTCAAAACTAACTCGCTTGCCTAAGAGTTCGAAGACCCGCGAGTTTCTTTATAGAAGGTTTTTCTTACTGCTGCTACCTGCTATGCCAAGAGATAAGGATGAGCGAGGAGATTTTTTTAAAAGCTTTGATAATGCGTTATTTAATAGGGATGATTTCTTATATAACAAGGATTACTCGAATCTTTGTTTAGTTGTAGCGCTGGGTTGCTTGAGTTTTGGAGAATGGAAGTATTTTATGCGTTATATGTTTATATCTTTTAGGATTGATTTTATTTTCACGCTATATTTTATTTTTG
>JABAAS010000043.1:0-2108 GCA_014238625.1 Alphaproteobacteria bacterium
TAGCGCCTAGCTCTTCGAGTGCGCGCTGTCGAGCTGCGATGGAACGCTCGCTTTTGTGGGGCTCGCGCTGTAGTGCCTTTTGGGGCAAACGAGCTAACGCGGTAGATAACAGAGCCTTGTTCGGCATTTTACAGGGAGGATTAGACTTAGCTCTGCGGCGCGAGGCGTTGGAGCGCACTCTTGCGATTGGCTTTGATGGCTATGCTTTTGGCGGGCTAGCTTTGGGCGAGTCGCAAGCAGCGCGTGTTGATTTGCTCGGCGAGCTTGCTCCGTTATTGCCTTGCGATAGACCTCGTTACTTAATGGGCGTTGGCAAGCCGCGCGACTTATGCGAGGCTATTGCTTGTGGCATAGACTTATTCGATTGCGTATTACCTACTCGCTCTGGTCGTACGGGTCAGGCATTTTGCTTTGCGGATGGCAACCAGAACGCGGCGCGCACGCGCAACATCCGCAACGCTCGCTATAGACTTGACTACGAGCCGCTAGAGCGAGACTGCGCTTGTCCTAGTTGTGCGGGCGGTTTTTCACGGGCTTACTTGCACCACTTATTTAGGTCTGGCGAGATGCTAGGAGCGGTGTTATTGAGCGCGCATAATATATTTTTCTACCAGCGATTCATGCGTTCTGCGCGCGCTGCTATAATGGAAGGACGCTATGGCGATTTCGTCAGGGCGACGCGTGCTTACGATGGGCAAAATAGCTGTTGAGGATTCTGTTAAGGACGAGCGAGCAGAGATAACTGCGCGTGCGCGTCAGCTAGGCTTTACGGATGTCGGCATAACGCCGGCCCGCCTAGATGCTCGTGCTCGCGCTCGCTTACGCGAGTTTGTAGCCGAGCGTCAGCATGGGACGATGGATTGGTTTTCGCGCAGGCTAGAGGAACGTTTAGAGCCGCGCGCTCTATGGTCGTCAGCGAGGACGGCGATAGTAATGGCGGTGGCATATACTCCAGAGGGGGAGGTGAGAGAGCAGCTAACGAAGGAGTTAGCGGACAAGTCTGGCGTTATCGTAGCGCATTACGCGCGCGGGAGCGATTATCACGATATTATCAAGAAGCGTTTGAAGCTTTTTGCTCGCTGGTTATGCGCACACTATGGCACGGAGGCGAAGGTTTTTGTCGACACCGCGGCTTTGAGCGAGAAGGCACTTGCGCTAGGCTCTGGCATTGGCTGGCAGGGCAAGAACACGCAGTTAGTTTCGCGGCGGCATGGCTGCTGGCTATTTTTAGGAGTAGTTTTGAGCTCCAGATTATTTGCGAGCAACCTTGCGGTAGCGGATTCTTGCGGCAGTTGTAGCCGTTGCCTTGATGTCTGCCCGACTAACGCATTTCCGCGCCCTTATGCGTTGGATGCGAGCAGGTGTATTTCGTATTTGACGATAGAGCATCGCGGTGTTATTCCGCGAGTTTTTCGAGTTGCGATAGGCAACAGAGTTTTTGGTTGTGATGATTGCTTGGTAGTTTGTCCTTGGAACAAGTTTGCTCGCACGGCACGCGACTTAGATGAGGAATTGGGCGAAAAATTGAGCGAGAAATTGAGCGAACAATCGGTTAATGCGGGAGACAATTCTATCGAGCAGAGCTCTCGAATGTCGGATTATTTTTCACCGCGCGCGCGGCTGGAATCGGCGCGGATAGGCGATTGGTTGCGAATGGACGAGGAAGGTTTCCGTGAGCTTTTCCGTGGCAGTGCGATTAAGCGACTAAAGCTTTCTGGACTTCGCCGTAATTTGCTTATTGCGGCGGGCAATAGTGGCGATGCGAGCTTGCTCGCGTCGGTTGAGGAGGCTTTAGGCGATAAAGATGAGGTTGTGAGGGCTAGTGCTGTGTGGGCTTATTGGCGTTTAGCTGAGCGAGATATTTTTTGCGAGCGCGCCGAGCTATCTTTGCGCGTTGAGGCGAGCGAGGTTGTTAGGGAGGAATGGCTAGCGGGGCTAGGCTCAGAGCCGAGTTATGTTCAGAGCTGAGTATCTGATAGCAGACTAGATATTTTGATTGACCGCTACCAGCCAAGATTCTATCGTTAATGGCGGAAGGACTCTTTGCGTAGGCTTGTATCTTTTGCGGAGGCTTGGAGCTGAAGGGATTAAACCAAGAGACTAATCAA
>JABAAS010000043.1:2284-9169 GCA_014238625.1 Alphaproteobacteria bacterium
AATTCTTGGGTTGAGCAGCAGTTTGCCTTTGTTTTGCTATGCTACTTTCTCATCTATGTGATAGTCACGGCTGCCTCACTACCTTTTGCTCTGCTGATGACCTTGACTGGTGGTTTTTTGTTCGGCGCCTTATGGGGTAGCTTGGTTGCTATTTTTGCTGCGACGATAGGCGCTACGATAGTATTTCTTGCGGCGCGTAGTGCTGCTGGCGACTGGTTTTCCCGCCGTGCTGGCGATAGAGTTAAGAAACTAGAGGCTGGTTTTCAAGACAATGTAGTTAGCTACATGCTATTTTTGCGTTTTATACCGATTTTCCCATTTTTTCTTATCAACATAGCGGCGGCTATTTTTCGTGTTCCGTTGCGAATATTTTTTCTCACCACTCTGTTCGGAGTAACCCCTGGCACTTTCATCTACTCCTTGACTGGCTCGAGTTTAGGTTCGATTTTTGCTGCGGGCGATAATTTTTCGACCTCGACGATTCTCACGCCTAAGGTTATCACCGCTTTAGTGGGACTGGCTCTGCTCTCTCTTCTGCCAATAATCTATCGCCGTTGGAAGCAAAGAGCATAGCCTCGACCCTGATAGCCTTGTCCTGATAGCCTTGTCCTGATAGCCTTGCTTGATAGCCTTGTCTGATAGGATAGAGCGAATTAGCCACTTGATTTAGTACTTGAGTTAGTACTTGCCGCGTTATCTTTTAACCCTCGAATACGATGGCAAATCGTTTGTTGGCTGGCAACGCCAGCGAGTAGGCGTCAGCGTGCAAGGAGCGCTAGAGGAGGCGATTTTCCGCTTTTGCGGCCAAAGATCGATTTCACACGGCGCAGGCAGGACGGATAGAGGCGTGCATGCGCTGGCTCAACGGGCGCATGTAGACTTAGACCTCTCGCGCTACTCTGGCAATGAGAGTGACAAGCGTTCGCATGAGACTCTGCTACGAGATGCGCTGAACTGCCACCTTCGCGATTATCTTCTTGTGGTTAGGGAGGTTGTCGTAGTTAGCTCGGACTTCCACGCGCGTTTTTCAGCCAAGTGTCGCAGCTACCTTTATCGTGTAGTTATTAGCGCCCATCGCCCGATTTTACGAGAATCTCGCGTATGGCATCGCTTACTCACGCGCCATGTTCAAGCTCGCCTAGGTGAGCGAGGCTTGCTAGAGAGACTAGACTTTTTGCGCGAGCAATCATTGCATATGTTAGGCAGCCATGATTTTTCTGCCTTTCGAGCGGCTGGCTGCCAGTCTTCGACGAGCGTTAAGGATATGCGTAGCATCGACATCGATCTTTTGGACGATGAGCTTCGCTTCACCTTTTGCGCTTCTGGCTTTCTCTATCGTCAGGTTCGCCTTATGGTAGGGACTCTAGTTGCTCTCGGCGAGGGTCGTTTATCAGAGTCAGTTTTCCGCGAGCTTCTCTCGATCTCATCCTCGACATCTGCGGAGGATTTGCGTCGCTTGAGGAGACTAGTTCCAGCCCCGGCGCCGTCTTGCGGTCTTTATTTTGCGGGAGTTGAGTATTAACCGAGCCAGACTACTAATCGAGTGTTCTCGTAATCGAGTGTTCTCGAGTTATTTTTGAAGTTACATTTTGTTTTTAGAAAGATTTTATAGAGAGTCGTAAGGCATGTTCGACATGCGGATAGCTAAAGCCATCCACTGCTTTTTGTTCGCCAGTTAGCACCATGCGCACTTTATTGTTTGGGTCTGGCATAAATGTTTTCGAGCTAGTTTTAAGTTCAGGGTCTTCGTCGTGTGAACTTCCGCCATCCCACAAATATATATGTTGTGTGAATCCTCCGCTAATGGGTTTCGAGAAGAAGTCGAACAGCTTTATTCCATCTCCCATCGGAGCGAAGAATTTGTCATTTGTTTCGTGGAGGTTTAGGACGAACGAGAATCGCTGTCCTGGACTAACGGATATAGCGAAGGATATTTTTTCACCCGCCTTTATTTTCTTTTTGGCGAAGGTAGCCCCTGCGACTATTCCTTGATGCGTTGCCAATTTTTTCACTACTCCCTTGCCCTCGCTTTGCCTGAGCAGGCTGTGCATTCCGTTTTGGTATAGTGGTTCTCCGTGCTTGAAGAGCGGATGCTCTTGGTCGTGCAAGACCCATACGCCTTCGCCGAAAGTCCAACGTTCAGTTCGGTAATCGGACAGATTTTTTATCTGTACCAAGAACAGGTAAGTTTTTGTTTTTACCTGAGCGCTTGCGGGTGAGGTTTGGGCTAGAGCGCATAGGACAAAAGGGGTTAATACTTTTGCGATTGTTTTTAGGATGGGGAGTTTGTATGCGTATGAGCATTTTTTGGCTAATCTATCTTGCCTATCTTGCGAGGATTCGTTTTGCGAGATTCTGTCTTGTGAGTGCGTTTTGTCTCGGATCATTGTTTTTCGCCTAGTATGTATTTGCCTATTGTTTTATCTATTTATTTTTTTGCCTCTGTATTTTTGTTATTTTTATGACCTTATAACAATTTTAGCATTAAAACTATATTTTTTTTCTACCAATAGTAGAGTTTCGTATGGCATTCTTAGGCATTCTTGGCAATTGAAAAAACTATTTCTGTTAATTTTTTTCTTGCGTGTTGCGTTATTTTTCCTAGAATGCCTCAGGAACAGCGATTCGGATCTTTTTAGGATATTTCGAGTAGCTTATCTTGGGGGATCTATCTTGTTGGTGCGTTGAACTTGTTGCGCTGATCATTTTTTTTATGATTTTCTCGCGCTGGTCAAGTTCTTCGCTACAATTTTAAATTAAAATAGCAACAACCTTAACTATAAACAGGAGAGATAATAATGACTTTAAAATCAATCGGTAAAGGACTAATAGCATTTAGTTTGCCATTTGTTATTGCTTTTGGAGTGTTTTCGTTTTCGATCAACACATCCTCTGCGCTGGGGGGCTTCGGCGGTGGCGGTGATTCTGGAGGCTACGGGAAGACATTGAAAGAAATAAAGGACAAGGGCTATATTCAGTGCGGAGTGAGTCAAGGACTTCCTGGCTTTTCGAATCCGGATGATGCAGGTAACTGGAGTGGCATTGATGTTGAGTTTTGCAATGCTGTAGCAGCTGCGGTTTTCGGCGATTCTAGCAAGGTTCAATTTTCGCCTCTTTCAGCGAAGGTTCGCTTTGAGAGTCTTCGTTCAGGCGAGATAGACTTACTTGCGCGTAACACGACTTGGACATTTGATCGAGATGTTGCGCTAGGTTTAGAGTTTGTCGGAGTTAACTACTACGATGGTCAGGGCTTTATGGTTCGGCGCAATCTTGGCGTTAACAGTTCTTCTGAGCTGGACAATGTTAGCGTTTGCACGAACACTGGCACGACGACGGAGCTTAACGCGGCGGACTTTTTCCGCGCTAACAAGCTTAAGTATAAGATAGTTGCATTTGAGAAAGCGGACGAGGTTGTAGCGGCCTACGATGCTGGTCGTTGCGATGTTTATACGACGGATCGTTCAGGTCTAGCTGCGCAACGCACGAAGCTTACGAATCCACGCGAGCATAAGGTATTGCCAGAGATTATCTCGAAGGAGCCACTAGGTCCAGTTGTCCGTCAAGGCGATGAGCAATGGGCTGATGTTGTTCGTTGGACTCTCAATGCGCTTATCAACGCAGAGGAGCTTGGCTTGACTTCGTCGAACGTTTCTTCGCAGAAGAATAGCGACAATCCGAAGATTCGCCGCTTTGTCGGAGTGGAAGGAGAGTTTGGCACGGCACTTGGTCTAGACGACAATGCTTGGGCTTACAACATCATTGAGCAAGTAGGTAACTATGGAGAGATCTACGAGCGCACTGTTGGTCCTAAGACTCCCCTGGGTCTTTCTCGTGGCGCGAACGCGCTGTGGACTGAGGGTGGCATTCTTTACGCCCCACCGTTGAGGTAGGTCTAGAGAACTTATAACCTTTATAGACAAAGCTCCGCCATTTGGGGATGAACTTCTCCAGATGGCGGATGTCTTTGCTCTTATGTTTAGATTGAGATATTAGCAGTTACTAACGGGTCTTCTTCCCTTAGAGGACGGGGCTGGTTGATTTTTGCGATGTTTCTTTTGCGCTATTTTTTGTGCGAGGGGGGTGTCCAGAGATGGCGTCAGAGAAGGCGGTGGCGTATCTATACAATCTTCCTGGCTTTTGAGGCTTAACGATTGCCTCTCTTCTTTCTTTATTTAGCCTTATTAAATAATTAGATTTAAAAAAAATGACAGCATCAGCAGTACCTACGAAGAAAAGAGGTTTTTTGCGCGCCTTATGGGCTAGTAGCAAGGGTCGTGGTATTATCTACCAAGTATTGCTGTTTTCGGGTCTTGTTTTTCTTATTCTGCTTCTGGTAGCAAACGCATTTTACAATATGGAGCAGCGAGGTTTGAAGGCTGGCTTTGGCTTTCTTGATCGCACTGCTGGCTTCGGCATAGTCCAATCTTTAATATCTTACGATGAGACTTCCAGTTATGGTCGTGCTTTTGTTGTTGGTCTTCTCAACACGGTATTAATTGCGAGCATAGGCGTTTTTCTAGCGACTTTTTTAGGATTTATGATTGGCATAATGCGCCTTTCGCCCAATTGGTTAGTTTCCAAGCTTGCTACGCTCTACATAGAGGTTTTCCGTAACATCCCTCTTTTGCTACAAATTTTATTTTGGTATGTTGCGGTTTTAAAACCTCTTCCAGCCCCATTGGATCTTTTTAAGCAGGGAGAGGCTTTTTCACTTTCATTTAACAATCGCGGATTAGTTTTTGCGACTCCGGTTCCGCAAGGATCTTTTTCAGTAGTTTTATGGTCTTTATTTTTCGCTGTTATTGTTTCGATCGGCTGGATTTTATACGCGCGCTGGCGTCAAAAGTCAAAGGGTATACAGCTTGCGGTTGGTCTCCCTTGTTTTTCGCTTATTTTAGGTCTCCCTCTTGCGACATTTTTTCTTCTGGGTAGCCCTCTAGACTTTGCGCCTCCGGTAATGGCTCGTTTCACCTACGAGGGAGGAACGACGGTAGTTATTGAATTTTTTGCTTTGCTTTGGGCATTAGTTATCTACACTGCTGCGTTTATAGCGGAGATTGTGCGTGCTGGCATTCAGGGAATACCTTATGGTCAAAGCGAGGCGGCTTATTCTCTGGGATTGAAGCGTAGTCAGACTTTGAAGCTTGTGACGATTCCGCAGGCTTTGCGTATCATCATCCCGCCTTTGACGAGTCAATATCTGAATTTGACGAAGAATTCTAGTTTAGCTGCTGCGATTGCTTACCCTGACTTGGTTTCTGTTTTTGCTGGCACGGCATTGAACCAGACGGGTCGAGCGATAGAGATAATGTTTTTAACGCTATCGGTTTATTTGAGTCTTAGCCTGCTCACCTCTTTAGCGATGAACATCTACCAGAGCCACACGCAACTAATCGACCGTTAGCGGAGTTTCAAGTTTATGAACGATCGACTTAAAGACTTGCGTTATTGGCTGCAGGAGAATTTATTTTTCTCCTATAAGAATAGCATATTGAGCGTTATAGCTGGTTTATTTTTACTTTGGTTAATAGTTCAGCTTGTGAATTGGTTTTTTTTGCAAGCGGTATGGATTGGCACGATCGAGGATTGCCGTATTCATCAAGAAGGAGCTTGCTGGCCTTTTGTGCAGGTACGCGCGTCGCAGTTTCTCTATGGTTTTTATCCTTCTGATGAGCGTTGGCGTGTAAATCTTATATTGTTTGTATTTTTTGCTGGTATCGGTCTTTTAGTCTACGAGCGCACGCCGCATCGAGGGAAGATAGTATTTTTCATGCTCTGCGTATTTCCGATATTGTCTTGGTTAGTGCTACGAGGCGGTGTTTTATGGCTAACGGATGTCCCTACTGGTCGTTGGGGTGGCTTTATGCTTACTTTAGTTTTAGCGAGCGTTAGCATAGTTAGCTCACTGCCGCTTGGTATTTTGTTGGCTTTGGGTCGTCGAGCTAATACATTGCCTTTTGTTAAGGCCTTCTGCATAGTTTTCATAGAGTTTTGGCGAGGAGTTCCAGTTATCACGGTTTTATTTGCGACGGCTTTCATGCTTCCGTTATTTATGCCGGCTTCTGTAAATTTCGACCAGCTTTTACGAGCGATGGTAGGTTTTATTTTATTTTCGTCTGCTTATATGGCGGAGATTGTGCGTGGTGGACTAGAGGGTCTTCGGCGTGGACAATATGAGGCGTCGGAGGCTTTGGGAATGTCATACTGGCAGAGTCGGATTCGAGTTATTTTACCGCAAGCATTAAAGTTGATGATACCTGGGATTCTTTTGACGATCATCGGTCTTTTTAAGGACACGACTTTAGTTTTGATCATAGGTTTGCTGGACTTTCTGGGCATGATTCAAGCAGGTATAGCGGATCCGCGCTGGGGTTCTCCGAATGTTCCATTCACGGGTTATGCATTTGCGGCGCTAGTTTATTTTTGTTTTTGCTATAGCATGTCGCTTTACGCGCGCTACATTGAGCGTAAGTTCAGCGAAGGTCGTGAGCGTCGCTAGTATATAGATTTTTATATTATCTAAGTAGTAGCCATAAGATAGGGGGTATTAGCGGGGGTATTAACCAATAGGATTTTAGATAGGAGCTTTAGAATGACATCAGAAAAGGAAGTAAATGTTGTTGAGATATCGCAATTGCACAAGAGCTTTGGCAGTTTCACGGCGTTGAACAATGTATCCCTAGAGGTAAAGAAGGGCGAGCGAATAGTTATTTGCGGTCCTTCTGGTTCTGGTAAGTCCACATTGATTCGTTGTATCAATCGCCTAGAGGTTCCGGACAAGGGTCGGATAGTAGTAGATGGAGTTACGCTATCGGATGATGTTAAGGCGATCGAGGGTATTCGTCGTAATGTAGGAATGGTTTTCCAGCAGTTTAACCTTTTTCC
>JABAAS010000044.1:0-344 GCA_014238625.1 Alphaproteobacteria bacterium
AATACTCTCCGGCGACGAGGCGTTTCAGTTAGAGCGCGAGTCTTTATTGCTATCGGATGATTTGCGTAAAAAGTTGGGCATTACCGCTCGCACAGAGAATAGGCGTGATGAAAATAGCACAGATAGCGACGGGGTGATTGCTAGCAGCGCACAAAATTCGAACGCAAGTTTTTTCTTAAAACTAATCGACGAACCCTTATAACTTACTTGCGATAAGTTAGTTGTTGTAGATAAATTGCGTGTTAGCTCCAATCTGCTCCGACGTTTAGAGCTGAAAAAGCGAGTGAAATAACTATGAGTGCATATAAGCCTCAATCTGATTTCCAGTCTGATTATCAACCTAG
>JABAAS010000044.1:354-9136 GCA_014238625.1 Alphaproteobacteria bacterium
CTCGCACTATATCGATGGCGAGTATTATGAAGATACGCGCGGTGCTACGATGCGCATCCTATACCCTGCAACTGGCGAGGAGATAGCCCATCTGCACGAGGCTACTCCGCAAGTAATAGAGCTAGCGTTGCAAGGCGCGCTACGAGCGCAAGAAGATTGGGGTAATCGCTCTGCGCCAGAGCGTGGCAGAATACTCGTGCAAGCAGCCCAGATGCTTCGTGCGCGCAACAGAGAGCTCTCGATCCTTGAGACTATGGACACGGGTAAGCCGTTACAAGAAACTTTGGTCGCAGACGCTACAACCGCCGCCGATTGTTTCGAGTATTTTGGTGCTTTGGCTTGCGCAAATAGTTTTGAAGGAAGGCATATCCCCCTAGATGGCGGTAGTTTTGCCTATACTTTGCGCGAACCGCTAGGAGTTTGTCTCGGTTTAGGTGCTTGGAACTATCCTATACAAACTGCTGCTTGGAAGATTGCGCCAGCTTTGGCACTTGGCAACTCGATCGTATTCAAACCTTCTGAGCTAACTCCTCTGTCAGTACTCGTCCTTGCGGAAATATTAAGCGAGGCTGGGTTACCTAGCGGCTTGTTACAAGTCGTCCAAGGGGCAGGTGAGGTAGGGGAAGCACTGGTCAAAGATGCTCACATTGCAAAGGTTTCGCTAACTGGCTCGGTAGAAACCGGTCGACTGGTCGCAGCGAGTGCGGGCGTGGGTTTGAAGAAGGTGACGCTAGAGCTTGGCGGAAAATCACCGTTGATCATCTGCAAGGACGCGGATTTAGAAGAGGCGGTATCTGGCGCGTTGTTAGCAAACTTCTATTCCAGCGGACAAGTATGCTCTAACGCGACTCGTGTCTTTGTATGCGAGGAAATCAGAGATGATTTTCTCGCTCTTTTGCGTAAGCGCACCGATGGCATTCGCATTGGAGATCCGCTGGATGAAAGCACAATGATGGGTCCGCTGATCAGCGAGGAGCAACGCAGTCGCGTCTTGGACTATATTGCCATCGGACAAAAGGAGGGGGCAAAGCTGTTATGCGGCGGTACAAAACCTACTTTGCCCAATAGTAACGGTAAAAATTTTGCAGGCGGTTTTTTTATCGAACCAGCCATCTTCGAGCATGTAGAAGACAATATGACGATAGCGCGTGAAGAGATATTTGGTCCTGTATTATGTCTGCTATCTTTCCGCGATGAAAAGGAAGTGGTTGCGAGAGCAAACGATAGCGTCTTTGGTTTGAGCGCGGGTGTCTTTTCAAGGGATATTGAACGGGCTTACCGTATTGCGGCAAAATTTAAAGCGGGCTCTTGCTGGATTAACTCATACAATTCTACCGCCGCAGGAGTTCCATTTGGCGGTTACAAAAACTCTGGTATTGGCCGTGAGAATAGTCGCGAGACAATCGAGGCATACTCGCAGATAAAAAGCGTTTATGTGCAGGGTGGTAAGATCGACGCTCCTTATTGAGAGTCTCTAACCCCTCTAACTATAGCCTGCTGAATTATTTTCAGATACTCGATGGGCTTGAAAGAGAAATCTCGTTCAAAAAAATTTGTCAAAACTAGGAATTTAGTTCAAGAATTAGTGATGGCGTATCACGAGCATGTGATTGGACACTGATAGGGGTTAGCGCAAAACTAGCCTTGTCTTCCAAAGATTAACTTCACTAGAAGACACAAACGAGATCCCCACGTCTGTCTCTCCCTCCCGAAGACGTGGGGATTTCCGTTTAATAGCTCAAGAATCTTTACAAGAATTTTTAAACAAATTCGCGCTAGGTGCTATGTCAAGCAGCCTCTAGTTGAGTCTCGCCATTCAATAGGTCGCGCAAAACATAGTGCAGGATGCCGCCATTTCTATAATAATCCATTTCGTCAAGCGTATCGATCCTCACTCGTAAAGGAATAGTCTCCTGCTTTTCTCCCCGCTTAATGATGCAATCTATTTCGCCACGAGGCTGCAGCTGCTCTAGCCCAAGCAGGTCAAAAACTTCGCTACCATCGATCATCAAAGATTCAGCCGTTTGCCCGCCCAAAAACTCTAACGGCAACACCCCCATTCCGACGAGGTTAGACCTATGTATGCGCTCGAAGCTCTCGACGATAACCGCGCGCACGCCGAGCAATCGCGTTCCCTTAGCCGCCCAATCACGCGAAGAGCCAGTGCCATAGGCTTTGCCAGCTATGATGATCGTATCCGTTTGTTCTTTTTTGTAGCGCATCGCAACATCGAATATGCTTTCAACCTTTTCTGACGATATATGCTTGCTCCATCCGCCTTCTCTGCCCTCTGCGAGCTTGTTCTTAATGCGGATATTTGCAAACGCTCCTCGCATCATTACTTCGTGGTTGCCACGCCTCGCGCCATAAGAGTTGAAATCGCGAGCAGCTACTTGTTGCTCTGATAGATACTTACCAGCAGAGGAATCTTGGCTGAAAGAGCCAGCAGGAGAAATATGGTCTGTGGTTATAGAATCACCGAACCAAGCCAATAACCTTGCATTACGAATGTCCTTGATGGATTCTCGTTCTTTAGAAATACCTTCAAAGAAAGGCGGCTTTTTTACATAGTCCGCTGCCAATTTCCAATTGTATAATGACGAACGCTCCGCTGCCAAAGTCTTCCAGCTGTCTGCACCTTCAAAGACGTTTGCGTAGCGTTTGCGAAACATCTCTGGAGTTAGCGCAAAGTTGAGTTTTTCAGAGATAGCTTTGTCCGAAGGCCATATGTCGCTGAGAAAAACATCCCTACCCTCGCGGTCTTTGCCCAAAGGCTCTGTTAAAAGGTCTACCTTTAGGCTACCCGCGAGCGCGTATGCTACGACTAGTGGCGGGGAGGCTAGGTAGTTAGCGCGAACCAATGGATTGACTCGCCCCTCAAAATTGCGATTACCTGAGAGCACCGAACAGACAAAAAGGTTTTCATCCTGCACTCTTGCTGTCACTTCTTCTAGCAAGGGACCCGAGTTTCCTATGCAGGTCGTGCAGCCGTATCCGACCAAAGCAAAGCCCAAATCTGCCAGAGGCTTGTCCAGCCCCGCGCGTGTTAGATAGTCTGTGACCACTTGGCTACCAGGTGCCAAAGAAGGTTTAACCCAAGGAGGAATGGACATACCGCGCTCGCATGCCGCCTCTGCCAAAAGTCCAGCGGCTATCATCACATTTGGATTAGAGGTGTTAGTGCAACTCGTTATCGCTGCTATGACGACAGCACCATGTTCTAACGAGGATGGTTTGCTGGAGCTTTTTACTTGTCCCTCTCCCAATTCTGCTACTCGTGGATTTTGTTTAGACTCGGCAGTGTCAAATTCTTCGAGGCTTTGTGCAAAAGATCGCGCAGCGTCCGATAGGAGAATTCGGTCTTGCGGACGCTTTGGTCCTGCAAGGGAGGTCTCGACACTCGACAAGTCTAATAACAGGGTATCAGAGAATAGCGGCGGAGTTTCGTCGTTGCGCCAAAACCCCTGCAACTTGGCGTAGCGTTCAACCCGCTCTACTACCTCGCTACTACGCCCGGTTAAGCGCAGGTAGCGTAAGGTTTCCTCGTCTATAGGAAAGACGCCACAAGTCGCTCCATACTCTGGCGCCATATTGGCGATGGTCGCGCGGTCGGCGAGGGATAGAGAAGAGATACCAGAGCCGAAAAACTCGACAAACTTTCCCACCACTCCCTTTTCACGCAACATTTCCACAACGCGCAAGACGAGGTCTGTCGCGGTAGTTCCCTCTCGCAGCTCTCCCTCTAGTTGAAACCCTACGACCTCTGGAACGACCAACGATAGGGGTTGTCCCAGCATCGCAGCTTCTGCCTCGATCCCGCCAACTCCCCAACCTAAAACGCCTAGCGCGTTGACCATCGTGGTGTGGCTATCCGCACCGACGAGCGTGTCAGGGTATACTAGCTTCACGCCATCTTGCTCCGATTGCCAGACGGTTTGCGCTAGATACTCTAGGTTTACTTGGTGGCATATCCCTGTGCCAGGCGGCACAACGCGGAAATTCTTGAATGAGCGTTGTCCCCAGCGTAAGAACTCGTAGCGTTCTTTATTGCGCTCATATTCGCGCTTAACATTCAAGCTGAAGGCATTCTTACTGGCGAAGTGGTCTACGATAACCGAGTGATCAATAACCAAATCCACAGGTATCATAGGGTTAATTAGCTGTTCGTCTCCTTTCAGGCTCGCCATAGCATCGCGCATAGCCGCTAGGTCTACAACGGCTGGCACTCCGGTAAAATCTTGTAGCAACACTCTGGCGGGGTGGTATGCAATCTCGCAATCTATGCGCCTATCTTTCTGCCAATTAGCAAATGCTTCGATATGTCCTCGATGCACGGTTTTTCCATCCTCGAAGCGCAACAGATTTTCCAGTAACACTCGCAGAGAAAAGGGTAGGCGAGCTGTAGCGGGAAAATTTTCGAAAATTGGTTTCAAGCTATAGAAGAAGCTTTTGTTTTTATCGTCAAATGGGGTACGAGCGGAAAAGCTATCAAGGCTTTCGGTTCTTTTTCTCGCGGTCATAACTATCTATACCATCGTTACTTGCTACAAAAATGCTGAACAGCCAAGGGCAGAAACAGCCATTGCTAGTCTAGCATAAATCCTTTATACTATTCCACGCAAATGCCATATGTATGAATGATGGAATCTTAGCTATGTGTATATGTAGCGGGGCGTTCCGTACGCCAAAGATATGTTAGCTAGAGGTTTGTACCAGCGTTTGTCCAAGTGTTTTTATAGATGTTTTTATAGGTGTTTGTGAGTGTTGCGTCGAGGTGTTATGAAAAATTTTGAGTACCACGAACAAGAGAAAAACGAGGATGGCTCGTCTAATCGTCTAGATGAAGAGGCGAACTCTGTACTAAAGCAACTAAAACAAGAAGATTGGCGCCGACTGCTAGACTTTGCCACCGCACAACGCTTTGAACCGCAAGAAAACCTCATCAACGCTGGTGAAAAGGACGACGCTGTTTTCATACTCGCAGAAGGAGAGGTGCAGGTAGTCGTCAAGCAACCTTTTTTCGGTAAGCGAGTCTTGGCGGTTATTCCAGAAGGCTCGGTGTTCGGTGAAATGGCGTTTTTTGAGCGCCGACCTCGCAGTGCCACAATACAAGCCATCACCAAGGGTTTGGTTTTGCGCATCACACGCGAAGACTTTGAACGTCTCTTCGCAGAAGAGCCATACTTGGCGCGGCAGTTGTTATTCGATTTCGGAAAAGTGCTCTCGATGCGTAACCGATTTATGGCATCTTTGATTTCTTCGAACTAGACTAGTTAGTCCAAGGATTAACTAAGTACTAACCCAGACATCAGCTCAAGTGTTGAGGTGCTAAGAGGGAAGTTCTTAGATTGATTTCTAAAACGACTTGAGCGTTGCCTTAGTTATGCCACTCATCATTCGTCAACCTTTTTCGAACTATAAACAAGTGCGTCGTTTGATGTCGCCCTTATTGTGGTATCCCTTGCGTTTGTTATTTTTTTCACTCCTCGCGTTCGTGCTCGCCTGCTTGTCGCTTGGTCACGCTTGGGCTAGTGTTTTTTTGTGGGGAGTTTGCGTTCCCTTACTACCATTGGTTTTTCTCGCAACACCGGGTTTGTGGCGTAATTTGTGCCCGCTTGCAACGATCAACCAAATACCAAGAGCTTTACGCTTGTCTTTGCAATGGAAGTTGCCGCACTTTTTAATGCGTTCGGCTTTTGCCTTTTCTGGGCTAGTTTTTATGCTGCTCGTATCTTTGCGCCCTATCTTATTAGAGCCCAATCATCAAGCGTTGCTGGTTATGCTTTCTGCCTTCGCGTTTTTGGCGTTTCTGGGCGGAGTTTTGTTCAAAGGCAAGAGTGGTTGGTGTGGAACCATTTGTCCACTTGCAGCTGTGCAGAAGGTTTATGGACAAGCACCACTTTCAGTCGTTCCTAATAGCTTTTGTAAGACGTGTGTTGCTTGCCAAAAGAATTGTTACGACTTCAATCCTCGTCCCTCGTTGCTTGAGGACTTGAACGACCCGAACCATCGTTACGCGTGGCATAGGCATGTTTTTTTAGGAATGTTACCTGGCTTGATTTATGGTTTTTTCAGCTACCGCGGACTCGTAGAGGAAAGTACCGCTACTTATTTCCGCATGCTTATTTCTTCGGTACTATTGTCTGGCGGTCTTTACTTTTTGCTTTCTTCTTACGCGCCTATTAGTGGTTATCGTCTTGCGCTTTGTTCGCTTTGTGCGTCTTTGGGTATTTTTTATTGGTTTGCCATACCTAATTTATTTTTATCTCTTTCGGCTCTTTCATCTCTTCGCGGCGAGATTGCGCAAGACAGTGAGGCTTTTATGGGTAGTTTAGGCGCGTTTTTGCCTTTCGTTGCTACGAGCGGAGAATTCTTGTCTATCATTGGCGATTGGATGGTTGGTTATGAACAACCCGTACGCTTTGTTTTATTTTTCCTGCTTGCTGCTTGGGCTGTTGTTTCGTTATTGCAAGAGGTGCGCTTTAACTGGCTGAAAAGGGAAGGTAATAATATCATGGTTGGCAACTTGTCCGGCTTGCAAAAGTCTCTAGCAGATCAGAGTGGTGGCTTTGAGGTTTTAGAGAATCAGTCGCAGACTTCTTTCCTGGTTCGCCCAGATCGTCCAGTGCTGGAGGCGATGGAAAGCACGGACATACCAATTGAGAGTGGCTGTCGTATGGGTATCTGCGGAGCTGATCCGATCGTTATTTTGCAAGGTGAGGGTAATGTGGAGCCCGCCGGCAGGGAAGAGATGAACACTTTGCAGCGGCTAGGTCTCTTAGGCAAGGCTCGCATGGCTTGCATGATGAAGGTTTGCGGCAAGGTCGAGATCAGCCTAGACTTGTCGCACAGAAAGGCAAAACCACTTACAACAGAGCCTAGTTCTACAAAGGAGTCTTTTTCGTTGGGATCTATAGACTCGGAGATAGTAGTCGCCAAGTCTCGCTCGCAAGATCCTAACAAGGATTTGCGCATTATTGTCGTTGGGAATGGTGTTGCTGGCTCTAGCGCAGTTCAATTTGCGCGTATGATTAGCCCCTATTGTAAAATCTCGCAAATTACCGCCGAGCCCTATAGCTTTTACAACCGTATGGCTTTGGGACGTTTGATTTATGGACGTAGCGGGATGAATTCATTATCCCTATTAGACGGTGATTGGTTTAGCAAGAAAGATGTCGATCTTTGGCTCAACACTTTTGTTTCGCACCTAGATTTAGATTCGCGACATGTTCTTTTATCAACAGGTGAGACGCTTCCTTATGATCGACTTGTTTTAGCGTTAGGCTCGCGCGCGATTACGCCGCCTTTTGCCGATGTTGCTGGAACTTTCACTCTGCGCGGTGCTAACGAGGCGATGGCGGTTCGCCGCTGGGTACAGGAGCGAGGTGCTCGCAGGGCTGTTATGGTTGGTGGGGGATTGCAAGGTGTCGAGCTCGCGATTGCCTTGCGAGACCTAGGTTTGCAGGTAGTCCTAGTGCATCGACATAAGCATCTGATCGAGCGTCAAGGAGATCATGTTTCGGCTAAAATACTCTACGAGTTTTTAGAGGATAAAGGAATCAACGTTCTCTTGGAGGAGGAGGTGGTTCAGGTTGTCGGTGGTGAAGACGGTATCACCGAGGTTCAGTTGAGGCAGCGGCAACCTATTGCAACCGATCTCTGTGTTTTTTCGATCGGCGTCCGTCCGCAAACGCAAATAGCCCAAGAGGCGGAACTAATAATGGAAGATGGAGCTATCGCGGTCAACTCTAACATGCAAACTTCCCGTTTGGGTGTTTATGCTGTTGGCGATTGCGCAAGGTGGGGGCGTGGTGCTACTAGCGGCCTATGGGGAATAGGATTAGAGATGGGACGCATCGCTGCTTATAATATGTTGGGCTTTGACAAAAGCATCGATTTAGACATATACAATACGCCGTACATTTTGAAGGCTCCGAACTTTAACTTATTTTGTTTTGGACGCACTACTCCACTCAAGAGTGATCATGTATATAATCGTGGTACGGATAAAGATATGCGCTGGTGGCAGATCGTCATCAACGATTATAATAAGATAGTCGGTGGAGTGTTTGTAAACCACAACGAGATGGCGTTGGAAGTAAGGCGAGCGCTTAGAGAAAACATAGACGCCTCGACGCTGATGGACGCCGCATAAACTCAAGTGGTTATTATAGGAAAAATGAGCGGATACGCGAGAGAACCTAAAGAACCTTACAGCAAAAGATACAACGAAGAGAGCAAAGGTAACGCAAGTGAGCGTAACGCCTTTCAGAAGGACCGTGATCGCATTCTTTATTCGCGCGCTTTTCGACGTTTGATGCATAAGACGCAGGTATTTGTCGCACCAAAGGGCGATCACTTCCGCACGCGCTTGACGCATACGCTAGAGGTAGCACAGATAGCGCGCTCGATTGCCCGCGCGATTGATGTAGACGAGGACTTGACCGAAGCCATCGCGCTCGCGCACGACCTTGGGCACCCGCCCTTTGGGCATGCTGGTGAGAAGGAGTTAGACAAGCTACTGCGAGAGGGAGGATACAACCCTAATGGTTTCGATCACAATGTGCAGACTATGCGAATCGTGACTAGGCTTGAGTTCATCGGGCATCCTTTCGATGGCTTGAACCTTACTTTTGCTACTCTGGAAGGTTTGTTGAAGCATCACGATATTGGCGAGCGTAAAGCCAAGGGCGACGAAAGAAAGCTTCAGTGTTTTCTACCAATGATGAAAGAGCTAAAGCCAGACTTCGACTTTACCAAGCCTGCGGGGTTAGAGGCGCAA
>JABAAS010000045.1 GCA_014238625.1 Alphaproteobacteria bacterium
GTCCACCGCCAGCATTGCCCTTGAAGGCGTCGTGTCCGTAGCGATCATAGGTTGGACGCTTTTTTTCGTCGCCTAGCACTTCGTAAGCCTCGGTAGCTTCTTTAAAGGCTTGTTCGGATTTTTTATCGCCCGGATTACGGTCGGGATGGTGCTTCATGGCAAGCGTGCGGTACGCACGCTTGACAGCACCCGCATCGGCATCCCGTGAAATGCCT
Source organism: Alphaproteobacteria bacterium (assembly GCA_014238625.1). Taxonomy (GTDB): domain Bacteria; phylum Pseudomonadota; class Alphaproteobacteria; order JABAAW01; family JABAAW01; genus JABAAW01. Next base: position 216 of record JABAAS010000045.1, read on the forward strand.
AGAACATCGTAATAGTCTTGTTTTGCCATGCAAGCTTATACTGCCTAGGTTTTACAGTGTTGTTATCTGGTCTAAGTAAAAGTGCTGGTCTGCTTCGGATATTTGCTTATGCTAAGCCTCTTTTAAGCATTTTTATCCATAGTCTCCTGCTTAGTATCTTCGCTTTTCGTTGCTGTTTCATCAACCTCGCTAAACTCGGCTTCTAGCACCTCTTCCTTCCCTTTTGCCTGCTCACCGCCGTTTGCATCTTGTGTTTCCTCTTGCATGTTTTCTTGCGTATTCTCCTGCGTATTCTCCTGCGCTTTTTCCTGCGAAGCTTTATAGACAGCCTCTCCAAGTTTCATAGCCGATTGTGCGAGCTTTGCGCTTTTTTCTTGGATATTATCGAAGTCATCCGCATCAAGTGTTTCTTGTAAAGATTTAAGGTCTTGCTCGATTTTTTCTTTATCGTCCGCGCCAAGCGACTCTCCGTGCTCTTTGAGGCTCTTTTCGGTGCTGTGCGCTAGAGCCTCCGCGGTGTTTTTCAACTCAACCTGTTCGCGTCGCTTTTTATCGTTTTCTGCATTTTGCTCGGCTTCTTTAACCATGCGCTCAATGTCCTCGGAAGAGAGACCTCCAGATGACTGGATTTGAATCTGTTGCTCTTTACCTGTCGCTTTGTCCTTAGCAGATACTTGTACTATGCCATTGGAATCGATGTCGAAGGCAACCTCGATTTGCGGTACGCCGCGTGGGGCGGGTGGGATGCCGACTAGGTCAAACTGCCCTAACGATTTGTTATCCGCAGCCATGCTCCTTTCGCCTTGAAAAACGCGGATGGTGACCGCCGATTGCCCATCTTCAGCTGTCGAGAAGACTTGTGATTTTTTTGTTGGTATCGTCGTATTGCGTTCTAACAATTTTGTAAAGACTCCACCAAAAGTCTCGATGCCGAGACTCAGCGGGGTTACATCTAGTAGCAACACATCCCTGACATCACCACCGAGCACTCCACCTTGAATGGCAGCACCTGTTGCAACTACCTCATCAGGGTTGACGCCGCGATGTGGCTCCTTGCCAAAAAAGTTTTTAACAGTTTCAAAAACCTTCGGCATGCGAGTCATGCCGCCAACCAGCACAACCTCGCCCATTTCCGAAGCCTTGAGGTTGGCATCTTTTAACGCCGCGCGACAAGGTTCTATCGTGCGTTCGATAAGTCCCTCTACCAGAGATTCTAGTTTCGCGCGCGTTAGGTTGATGTTCAGGTGCTTAGGGCCAGATTGATCAGCAGTGATGAAAGGGAGGCTAACTTCTGTTTGCGTGGTCGAAGAAAGCTCGATCTTGGCTTTCTCTGCAGCATCTTTCAGCCTTTGTAGAGGTCCTCTATCCTTTCTAATGTCTATTCCAGTTTCTTTTTTAAACTCATCGGCTAGATACTCTATGAGAACATGGTCAAAATCCTCGCCACCAAGCTGCGTATTACCGTTAGTGGATTTTACCTCGAAGACGCCATCGCCTATCTCTAAGATGGATATATCAAAAGTTCCGCCACCCAAGTCATAGACCGCGATTATGCCGCTTTTCTTTTTATCAAGACCATAAGCCAATGCCGCCGCAGTAGGCTCGTTAATGATCCGCATCACTTCTAAGCCCGCTATCTTGCCTGCGTTTTTCGTAGCTTGCCTTTGACTGTCGTTGAAGTATGCAGGCACGGTGATAACCGCCTTCGTAACCTTTTCCCCCAAATAGGACTCTGCCGTTTCTTTCATCTTTTGCAGAATGTAGGCGCTTATTTGCGCAGGAGCGTATTTCTTATCTTGCGCCTCTACCCACGCATCACCATTATCGCCCTTGACGATTTTATAAGAGATAAGAGAAGAGTCTCCTTTGCCGATGTTCTTATCGCTGAAGCTACGACCGATCAGGCGTTTTATCGCATAAAAGCTGTTCTCGGGGTTGGTTACAAGCTGGCGTTTCGCCGTCTCTCCCACTAAATGCCCTTTGTCCTTCGTGAAGCCAACAACGGATGGAGTCGTGCGACGACCTTCCGCGTTCTCGATGACTTTCGCTTGAGAGCCTTCCATCACCGCAACGCAAGAGTTTGTCGTGCCTAAGTCGATGCCAATAATTTTGCTCATGATGATTCCCTACTTCTCTATTTCCGCTTTGATGTTTTTAGTACGTCGTTCTTGCCTTACTCTATAGATGGGTTATGGATGGCTCATATTCAAGGGTTGGCAAAGTTATTTTTGATATTTTGCCTTCCACTCGGTATACGGCATGGCGTAGATGTCGGCGCGAACTTCATCGTAATCAAGAGCGATACCGCTTGTAGCCGCAGCCTCGCAAAACCATTTGGATAAGCAGTTTCGACAAAAACCGCTTAAATTCATCAAGTCGATATTTTGCACATCAACACGCTCGCGCAAATGTTCTACTAGACGCTGGAATACCGCAGCTTCGATCGCTTGGCGTTGCTCCGCGCTTAGCTCTGCAGGACTTAACTCTGCAGGTTTTTTAAGTTGAGTTTGAAGTTTACTTTCGTCCATCGTTCGTCCGCCTGTCTAGTCTCGTTAGGTAGGGTTCAAGGCATTCTAGCATGTCTTTACGCATGGCTTTATTGTGCTGTTCGATGATCCGTTGTGCGTTTGTAGCAATGCCTTTTTTCTCTAACGCTATTCGTAAGTGGTTGCATAAATCTTCCGCGTTTTCAACAACTTGAGTCAATTGAAGTTTGTGCAATAGCTCGGCGTGGGTGTTTTGCAGGTGAGCTCCGTGCAATATCTTGCAGTTATGCTGAGCCGGCTCGAAAAAGTTATGTCCGCCTTTGTTGGCTAACGAGCCGCCGACAAAGACAACGGGTGCCCAGCGGTAGAGGCTACTTAGCTCGCCGAACGAATCGAGGATGTAGAAGGGAGATGTTATGCGCGTCTGGTTGTGCGAGCGTAGTTGCAACGGAGAGCTAAAACCCTTTGCTAGTTTTTTTATACGGCGGCAGATATTTGCTACTCGACTAAGGTTGCGCGGGGCGATAACGCATAGCGTTCTCGGCTGTAAGGTGAGAAGGCGTAGATGCGCCTTGATAACAATCTCCTCTTCTTCCGCGTGTGTGCTCGCAGCAATCCATAGGTTTTGGTTTCTGAATAAGGCTGCGAAGTGACCGTCTTCTTGCTCGGTGGTTGTGCCAGCTATGGGTAGGCTCTTGAGGTTGCCAATCACTCGTGTGCGAGCAACGCCAAGTTGACTTAGGTAGCTCGAGGAGTCTTCATCTTGGCATAGGGCGAGGGAGATGCTCCCCATTACTTGTTCGCTGATGCTTTGCTTAGCAAGCCTGCTGTTAATTTTGCCTAAAATCTTGTTGAAAGATTGTGAGAATAAAGAAATTTTCCGCCATCTGTGGAAGCTCCTCCTCGATATGCGTGCTTGCACGAAGAGCAAAGGGCAGTGTCTCGCGGTTTCGATTATGCTGTTGGGCCAAAACTCGTTCTCGCATCTGATTGCCAGCGTAGGCTGCCAATGTTTGAGGAACTTACGCCACCAAGAGCGCTTATCCAGCGGGGCGAATTGATGCTGTAATCTCTTACAGCATTTCTTTGCTACGAGGTTGGCAGCTGGCTGGCTACTCGTTGTGATCAATGTCGATAAATGCGGTCGTTTTTGCCATAACTCTTGCGCCAGCATCAGGGCTATTCGCGCCTCGCCTATATCTACGCCATGCAGCCAAAGGAGGGGTACATTGCGCGGGCGAGCTTGCGTCGCTACGCCGCAGAACTCGCGCGCGCGCCGCCAAGCTGAATGGTCGAATCTAAGTTGGGGTGAAAGGTTTGGGCTCGCGCCCTTCTTGCCTCGCGCAAAAAAAAGTCTGCAAGCATGGCTAATCGCTAATGAAAATAGCAACACGCGTGCAACTGGCGATAAAAAGCTCGTCAGAAAGCGATAGGCGAGCAACATATACCCGAGCCTTCTTCTAAAATTATAGCTAAAAAGTAATCTCTTTAGTCGTTATTTTTGGCGGTAGACTAATCTACCTTTAGTCAAGTCGTAAGGCGTCATCTCGATAGTAACTCGATCACCTACGAGCACTCGGATGCGACTCTTGCGCATCTTGCCAGAGGTATGGGCTAGAATCTTATGGTCGTTGCTATCCAATTGCACTCGAAACATCGCGTTCGGAAGTATCTCCGTAACAACTCCTTCGATTTGTAGGGGTTCCTCTTTTGCCAAATGAATCTCTGTGTTGTGGTTTAATATCTTCTGGGCGTCTCTCCCATGCTATGCAGAGAAGCATGGCGCGGGTTCTACTAGGATTCAAGAGAAAAGAGCAGAAAACTGTATGAGTATGTGAATATAGATGCTATCATGCAGAGCTATGGTAAGTAGCCATAAATAGCAATAGGAGATATTTTGTGCAGGTTATAGTACGAGATAACAATGTTGAGCAAGCTCATCGCGTTTTGAAGAAAAAACTGCAGCGCGAAGGAGTCTTGCGCGAGGTGAAAATGAAACGTTTCTTTGAAAAACCCTCAGAGAAGCGCGCTCGTGCGAAAGCCGAATCACTAAGACGCGCGCGCAAACTACAGCGCAAAAGACGCGAAAAATCCGGCTATTGATCACTCGTATCTCTCTTCTTGCTAGTGCTCTCGGTATCTCTTTGATGCTTGTCTTCCCACTCGCATAGGTCGAATAGATAGCACGAATGGCAACGCGGTTTGCGCGCGGTGCATACATAGCGTCCATGCAGAATTAGCCATTGGTGCGCGTTTTTGCGAAACTTCGCTGGTGTGCATTGCTCTAACGCCTCTTCGACAATACGAACATTCTTACCTCGTGCTATGCCGCTACGGTTGGCTACGCGGAAAATATGCGTGTCGACGGCTATCGTAGGTCGATCAAAGGCGATGTTTAGTACGACATTTGCCGTTTTACGCCCAACACCAGGTAAAGCCTCTAGGCTTTCGCGATCGCACGGAATGTTGTTGGCATGCCGTTCGACTAGCAGGCGACTCGTCGCGATGATGTTGCGCGCTTTACTGTTGAACAGACCGATCGAACGGACATAATGCCGTAATCCATCCTCTCCTAACGCAAGCATCTCCTTGGGCGTTTGCACGCGAGAAAAAAGCGAGGCGGTCGCCTTGTTGACGCCACGGTCGGTAGCTTGTGCCGATAGGATAACCGCGACTAGCAAAGTGTAAGCGTTCGTATAATTTAGTTCCGTTTGCGGTCGCGGCTCGGCTTTACTCAAGCGTTTGTAAAATTTTTCGATGTTTGCTGGAGTCATAGCGCATGCCTCTAATTATTTTATGGACTTATTTTATGGTTTTGCGCTCATACTACCTTTAATAAAAGTTGCTTTTAGCAGGTTAGCCATCATACGACAACTCGCGAGGGGGGACTTTACGCCACTGAGTGGCTTGTTCAGTTTTCGTCCAAGTTTCAACGCCTTCTCGATTCTTTTCTCAAGAAAAATCCAAGTGTTCTCGCAATCCTTCGAGTTATCGTTTAACCAAAAGAAGATGGTCGGTATGTAGACGCTCGCTAAAATTACACGCTTAGTATAAAAGTTGTGGTCGACCGATAAATCGCCCGCAGCGCGCCAAATCTTATCTAAGGTCTCATACAGGCAACGCGCGTTGTGGAAAAAATGCTGCGGTTGCACGATAATAGGTATCGCGCGACGTAAAGAGCTGCGCTCGTTATTCCAAGGCTCTAGCCGTTGACGAACGCCTAGAGCGATTTTTTGTCTGACGGGCAACTCTGCCCAACCGTCTTGCTGTTGTAGTCTCTGCAGGTCTTGTCTTAATTGATGCTCCGCTAGGTCGTGCGCAGCACAGACGAAGTCGTAGGGGCGAGACGACGGGAATATAAGTTCGGCGTCCGATATCGAACAATCCAGAGCAGCCGATTGCAATGCCTTAAGACTCCAGCCCTGCTTAGGGACATAAGCTAGCATTGCGCGTATCAGCTGTTCCTTCTCACTAAAGAAAGGTTTGTCGTTATCGTCTCGAATGTAGCCCATTATGCTATTCAATATCCGCCTTATGAGGCTTTTGTCAATTTGCTTGTAGCTCTGATGGCGGTGTTAGCTTTAATGCTAACAAGTAATTCTTGGCAAGCTATAAGAAAATACCATAGAAAAAATACCATAGGCAAAAATCTGTAACGCTATTATCTATAGGTATGTATAGGAGTGTCAGGTAAGTTGGTTTCGCAGTACGAAACGCGTGTTTGCCGCTCGATTGCGGAGGTCGGTCGCAGCGCATGGGACAAGTTAGACAAAGGAAATACTCCGTTTTGGCGTTACGACTTCCTCGAAGCATTAGAAAAATCTAATTCTGTCGGCATCGAGAGTGGATGGCAAGCTCACTTTCTTATACTGGAAGAAAAAAATGAGCCAGAAAAAAACAAGTCGGCGACCTCCATAAAGGCAGTCTTGCCGCTTTGGCAAAAGAGTCACAGCATGGGCGAGTATGTCTTCGATCATATATTCGCTGAAGCATACCAGCGTAGCCTCGTCTCGCCATACTATCCGAAGTTACTAGCAGCAATTCCTTTCACTCCCGTGCGTGCGTCTAAATTTTTTGTGGAAGCTAGCTCTGCTCAATCTTTGCAAAACCTTGCTACAAGCACTTCGCTAGATATATCTCGACAACAACAGTTGCAAGGACAATTATTAGAGTCCGCGCGTGAGTTATGCTATGCAGAGAATTTCTCTTCGCTACATTTGAATTTTTTACCAGAAGCGCAAGCCCTTCTCGCCGAACAGCAAGGTTTCGCTCGTCGCCATAGCTTGCAGTTTCATTGGCATAATCGTGGTTGGAATTCCTTCGACGAGTTCCTCGCAAGTTTGTCGCGCTCAAGGCGAAAAATGATTAAAAAAGAACGCGCAATGCTACAAGCTCAAGGTTTTCGTTTTCGCCGTCTAAGCGGTGCGCAGCTGTTCGAGGAAGGCTTGTGGGATCGTTTTTACCAATTTTATTGCTCAACATACGCGCGCAAGTGGGGATATCCTTATCTCACGCGCGAATTCTTCTCAATTATCCAGACGCCCCTAGCAGATAGTATGCTCTTGGTAGTGGGTGAGATGGGTGGCGAGATTTGCTCTGTTGCATTAAGTTTTTTTGATGATGAAGTATTGTGCGGACGCCATTGGGGAGCATCCGAATATGTGCCATACTTGCATTTTGAAACTTGCTACTACCAGTCGATCATATTTGCTCTTGAGCGCGGGATTAAACTCATCGAGGCTGGCTCGCAAGGAGCCGAGCATAAGTTGCCACGAGGATTCGAGCCAACGCTCCTGCCCAGTGTGCATTTCTTTAGTGAACCAAACTTCGCGCGTGCCGCAAGCGAGTGGTGCCTACAAGAACGACGTGCGCTGGAGTCACAGCTTGAGCAATGTGCTCTATTTGCAAAACCTCCTCGCGCGCCTCGTCTGCCAGTTCGTATGCTATAAGTCTAGCTGCCAAGATTAGTCAAGCTGGGCGGGTCTAGCCAAATAAATTTGGCAAAATTTCTAGCAAAATTTTATGAGCATCTTGACGAGTGGGCTACGGCCGCTACTTCTGAAAAGCTCCTTTTTGAACGCTCTCTGCAAAGACTCGATTGTTATCGAGGCGGGAGCTGTTTGTTGGGCTAACTCTTGTGATCCCTGTTGCGATTCTTGTTGGTAGTTTTGCCAAACGAGTTCTTTTTTACCGCGTTTTTCCTCAAGCGCGTTTAGAGCTTCCTGCAATATGGTTTTGCCTCGTTGTGCTAGTAAAAGCTCTAGGTTGCCATCGCCGAACACGATAAAACTAGCATCGATGACCTTGGCGTTTCCTCTAACCTTTCCTTTGGCGTTTTTGCAATCGAGCGTTACGAAACAAGAGCAAGCGCCTCCTTGTGCAAGCTTGCTTCGCTCTCGCAAGCTGGTATCGCTCTGCGCGAGGAAGGCGGTTTTTTCTCTCGAGCGTTCCAGGTATTGCTCCTCGCTGGGTAGCGTTTGAGATAGCGTTTCACAAACTACTCCGCTCGCTAAACTCTTCGCCATTTTGCTCGTAAAGCGCAATATATTACCATTGGTGACAATCTTCGTTTTCAAGCCAGCTATTTGCGCAATACGCGCGTTTTCTTGCAAGTGGCGCGGCTCGCCATGGATAGGAACCAGCCACGCGGGTTGCACGCGCCTATAGACTCGCTCTACCTCATAACCGCTAGCATGACCAGATACATGCAGCGAAGGCATGCGATTGTGGTCGATGATCTCAACGCCTTTGCGAACCAAAGCGTTTTTTACCTTGCCAACTGGTATCTCGTTGCCAGGAATCGTTCGGCTCGAAAATACCGCCACATCGCCATATGTCAATGGACTGTTGGCTTGCGCTAAACGAGACATGAAAGAGCCATCCTCGCCTTGCGAACCGGTTGCGAGCAATACCAATTTGTCCGCTGCAATGCGCGCACGCGAATCTAAAAAGTTGTCCGTTAAATCTCCCAGATAACCACAAGCCCGTGCAATCTCACTCATGCGTTGCAAGGCATTGCCTCCGATAACTAGTCTCCGTCCGCAGTTACGCGCAGCGCGCGCAATCGAGACTATGCGCGCAACGTTCGAGGCAAATAGCGTTACTACTATGCGTTTGTATTCTCTTCTAAATAGCTCTTCGAAAGCTGGTTGCGTCGAGGCTTCATCGCCAGAGGCGGAGTCGCTGAAGACATTCGTAGAATCGGACATCATAGCAAGCAGAGGCTTACTTTGCTTGCTCGCTATCTTCGAGGCTGCATCGAAAAGTTTCTCCGAAGACGGCTCCCCTATGACAGGGTTTCCATCAAGCTTCCAATCACCACTGTGCAGCAGAACTCCGCACTGCGTTTCTATGCAAAGGGC
>JABAAS010000046.1 GCA_014238625.1 Alphaproteobacteria bacterium
CTTGCCAAAAAGGTTAAGCGTCGCATCACGATACACGATAAAAAACTAGTGCCTGCCTAAATTAATGGCATAGATAAAAAAGGACCAGCCCCCCTCGTATATTATTATATTATCGGGGGGGCTGGCCAACAGTCACACGCGAGGAAAGGGCAAGAGAAGGAACCGCGCGTGCGAACCTATGTACGAGAGGTTATTTTTCAAACCTTTCGTTGTCTTTGTTTTTTTCTATCGATATAGCTCTGGCTGCCTTCCTAAGCTAGCCAAGCGTTCAACGAGCATTTCCAGCGAGGGATGGGACTTTTGATCGTAAGGTTCTTTAGCAAAGCCTTCTAAATCTTTCAGAGCTGCCTCGAAATCGGAGCTTGTCATTTCTTTAGTTCTTGTTAGAACTGCTTCTTCGGCCATAACTTTATACCTCATTTTTATTTATACCTTTCGCCTGCCTGCTTCTGCCAGATCGGAGCATTTCCTCACGAGCAAAATTCCTTCGTGCTATTTGTATGTAATATGGCAATCTTTATGCCAAGAATGATGGCAAGAATGAATATGAGAAATTATTTGTCTTAACAATCGATAATTGAGTTAGTTTTTTTACCTGCTTGTGAATTTTGATAATATCAATCGCTCCATGGAGATGGTTTTACCACCACTAGCGCGAGCATCTGCTGGGTCGTGAGTTACTAGAATTGTCGGGACGCGTTTTTCTAAAATTTTTTTAAAGACGAATTGACGAAAGCTCCTCCTCAGTGGTAAATCGAGCCTTGAAAAAGGCTCGTCGAGCAACAATGCCCTCGGTTGCGCGAGCAAGCATCGCATTACGGACACTCGCGCCTTCTGACCGCCGGACAAACTATGCGGATCTCGCTCTGCGAAGTCTGGCAAGCCAGCCTGCTGCAATGCTTGGATAACCTCTGCCTTTATGCGCGCTCGACTATATTTCGCTGTTCGCAATGCGAAAGCCAAGTTTTCTCCTACCGACATGTGAGGGAACAACAAGTCTTCTTGGAACAATAAACCGATCCGTCGCATATGGATTGGCAATTGAGTTATGTTCTCACCATTTAGGAAGACCTGTCCGCTAGCTTGCAGAGGTTTTTCTAGTGCTCCGCATATGTATGCTAGTAGCGAAGATTTACCAGAGCCGCTAGCGCCCATAAAGACGGTTATCTCTCCACAATCGACTTGCAGGTTTAGGTTTTGCACGAGGTAGTGTTCGCCGATCGCCAGAGATATGCCTTGCAACTCCAATCCCTTGAAGTGTTGAGAGTTTTTAGCCACTTTAGACACCCGCCATAAATGCGCGTTTTCGCCAGACTATGCGTGGTATTAGCAAGGCGAGTGCGAAAAATAAGAATGGTGTTGTTGCTTGTAGCAAAGCGAAAGCACCGAGCAATCTTCTGTCTCCTCCTGCTGCGAGAGCTACGGCTTCGCTGGTTATTGTTGGGAATCTCCCGGCACCTATCAACACTGTGGGCGCATAGAGAGCGATGGATACGGCTATTCCCAAGGCGAATGCTGTGAGCAATGGTTTGAGCAGCATGGGCAGGGTTACGAGTAGCATAGTTCGATTTCTATTGCTGCCTAGGGTTTGCGCGGTAAGTTGATAGCGCTGATCGAGTCCGCGCCAGTTATCGCCAAGCGACAAGAAGATGTATGGCAAGACGAACAGCATATGCGCCCAAATGATGATTGGCATTGCGATTGGCACGGAGAATGAGAATAGCAAGATTTGTATTCCTAGCAGGAACGATATTTGCGGAATGACCAGCGGCAAATATATTGCTAACAATGCCTTATCGGAGTATTTCCTAGCTATTCGATGTTTGCTACGCGTTTCTTGCTCTAGGCAAAGGACGCATAGCATCAGAGCGCAGGCACTAGCTGCGAGAGCTATCGCTAGGGATGTATTCCAAGGCTCTATGATTCGCATTGCCGACGAGCTCCAGAGCTCGAAGCTCCACTTTTGCGGCAAGGCTGCTGGGAATCGCCATACTTTAGCGAACGACCATATTGGCAGGAGCACTATTGCCAAACTTCCGAGTATGCACAAGCCGATACTAGTTGCTCCAGCCAAGATATCTCCAAAAGAGTATTTAAGAGAATATTTAGAATGCCTGCAGTCCTTACCGCGTAAGGACAAGAGTATCTTTTTATCTTGGTATTTGCTTCGCGCCAAACTTTGTCGCCATAGATTAAAGACGATGAGTTCTCCGATGCGCCATATAACAATTGCGAGCAAGACGAGCAACACTTGTAGCAAGGCTGCGCTTGCGGCGACGGTTTGTAGGGATAGGTCTGGGTCATTGTAAATATCGAGCAATAGACGCGAGAATAGCGGCGGTCTGCCTGGAGCAAGGGTTAACGCTACCTCTAGGTTGCTCATCGAGAAAGCGAGCACGGCGTATATGGGCAGACGCATGCGACGATAGAGCTCTGGCAGTACGACATGGAGAAAAGCCTCACGCCTAGGGTATCCCAAGCCCTGCGCTGTTATTAGAGCCTTGTCCGAGTTATTTGCATTTTGCGATGCTAATGCTATGAGGAACAAGAATGGCACTTCTTTGATGACTAATGCTAGAACATATAGCAATCCGTATGGGTCTGGATTAGTTAACCAGAGAGGCGGTTCGGAGAAGCCGGTTATTTGGGGAGATAATAATCGAATGAACCATCCGCTAGGAGCGAACAAGAATCCGATTCCCAGGGCGACTGCTGCGTGCGGTACGGATAGCAAAGGCGCGAGCATCAGGCGTAGAGAGCCTATTACGCGCCCATATGCGAAGGAGCAAAAAACCGAAAAAACGATTACGCAGGATATTAGTGTGGCGGAGAAACCGCACTTTATTGTAAAAAGAGCTGAGCTAACGAGGAATGGTATCTCGAACAATTCTCTCATAGGCGCGAGGGAGAAAGTGCGCAAGCCTAGTGCTGGGAAGTAGCCAAAAGACGGCAGTATCACCGCGCATAACCCACACAGAATGGGTGCGAGGAATAGCAGTAGCGTTATCGGCGGAGCGAATCTCATTGGGCAAACAAAACACTCCCACCATTATTTACAAGCACCTAACTTATAATTTTGTCCGCAGCTATTTTTGCGAAAATAATTTTGCGAAAATAATTTTGCGAAAATAATTTTGCGTAGACTGTTTTTGCGAAGATTGTTTTTATGTAGCCTACCCCCCTATCCTCCATAGCGTTTTTGCCATTCTTTTTTCAAGCTTTCGCTCCAACTAGGATGCGGCTCTGGCAGGCTTTTGCCTAGTTCTTTAGCGCTCAAGGCACCGACTTTTGCCTTCCCTTCGATCTCCTTAAAGAAAGCGCGAGCTGCTTTTGGCAATTTATTGACTGCCAACACGCTAGGGTCACCCCAGACTTCCAAATCGGCTTTCCGCGCTTGCGCTTCTGGGGAGAGCAAGAAGTTAGCTACGACCTGCGCGCCCTCTTTAGCGTTAGCATTATATGGAATAGCTACGAAATGCGCATTTCCTATAGTTCCTTTTTTGAACACATAGCCGCGAGCGCTCTCTGGCAATGTTCCTTGAGCTATGGATGATGCGACATCACCTGGATTGAAGGTTAGCGAGAAATATACTTCGCCGTCGTTTAGCAATTGATTTTGCTTCGGCCAATTTTTTGGGAAGTTTTTACCTTTCTGCCACATTACCGAATGCAGCTGCTCGAGAAAGCTCCACAACGGCTCTGTTATTTTGTGGAAATCATCCCCTACGGGACGAGCCAACACCTCACTGTCTTCGACCAAGTCATATAGAGCCTGCTTCAAGAATGTTGTACCAATAAAATCTGGCGGAGCAGGATATGTGAATCGTCCTTCGTTTTTTTTAGCATAAGCGAGCAACTGCTTTAGGTTTTTAGGTGGTTTTGCGACCCGCGCTTTATCGTATATGAATACCAACTGCGCGGTACCCCAAGGAGATTCGTATCCGTCTGTTGGTATGGTAAAATCTGTGCTAGTTGCGGGTTTGTTTTTATAATCGACATATTTAGCGTTTGGCAGCCTATTTGCGAATGGACCAAACAACAGTTTTTGCTCTTTCATGGCGCGAAAGTTTTCGCCATTGATCCATATCAAATCGATTCCTCCCTTAGTATGCTTTCCTGCGCTTTTTTCTGCGAGGACTCTCCTTACCGCATCGCTAGTGCTTTCTAACTTGAAGTGCTTTAGATTTACTCCGTATCGTTTATCGACTTCTTGAGCGACCCACCGCAGATATTCGTTTATTTTCTCGGAGCCTGCCCAAGCAGCAAACCAAACTGTTTGCCCACGCGCCTTATCTTCGGTTTTATGAAACGCGCCATGATCGGCGTGAGCAATAGTTGCGCCGAAACTACTCGCGAGCAAGAGCACAGCCACTAGCACAGCCAGCGCATAATTGCGCAGGAGATTACGGAGAAGCGATGGAATGGATGAATGAGACATAAGATAACTCCAAATGGTAACAAATTTTAAACTTCAAGTTTTTTTAGCATAGCAGATATTTTTTGCACAAGCTCTTGTAATCTTTGCGGGTTGCTGTCGGAGACCACAATCGAGTTTTCCCAACACAACGGAGTTGATTTTGTATCTTTTAGTCGAGGATAGCTACCTATTTGACAATCTGGGTATTCTTTTTGCAGGGCTTCGAGCTTCTCTGCGAATTGGCTTTCGTGCAGTTCTGTAGCTATATCTTTGCTTAGCCACTGGTTTCCGCTTGCGATTTTGTTTTCGAGCGTTGAGAGCATGGCTGCGAAGACTTGCGGCACTCCTGCGAGAACATAGATGTTTTTTATATGAAAACCCGGAGCCATCGAGATTGGATTTTCTATGGGCTGTGAGCCGCTGGGCAACAACAGCATTTTCATCCTAGCTTTGTTCAAGACCTCACCGCGTTTTTTATAGAAGTCGCTCATCATCTCGAGATGTATTTTCGATACTTCTAGCGGAGCTTCAAACTCTTCCGCGATGGCTAGACTGGTTATATCATCGTGCGTAGGACCTATACCGCCTGAGGTAAAGAGTATGTCGGCTACTTTGGATAGGGCTCTTACGGAGGCACGAATATCTTTTTGCTTGTCGTGTATCAACCTAGCTTCGATTAATTTAATTCCGCGCTGGTTTAAGAATTTGGCAAGCGTTTGCAGATTTTTTTCCTGAGTTCTACCGACCAACAACTCGCTACCTATAGCTAGGAATGCGGCGGTTTTTATTTTATGTTTTATTTTATGAGATGTTGCCATGCTTTGAGGATAGTAAAAGATTTGTAGCAAAGACAATTCAAAAGGTAAAAAGTATTCTAGTAAAGAAGTAGTTTAATGGATTATGCTATCTATTGGGGAACGGGTGCGGGCGAGTGAGATCGCTAACCCGGTCAGGTTTGAAAGAACGCAGCCGTAACGGTATCGCTTGGGTCGTGCCCGTCCCTACGCTTTGGTGATGTAATGATGAGAGACTATGCCCGAATCCCCACAAGAAGAGACTATTGAATCCGCTCTTGGTGAATCCGCTCAAGACAAATCCACTCTTGGTGAATCCACTGCTGGCGCCTCTAGTCAAGGTTTGTCGGAGCAACAAACTCGCCCGGCGAGTGATAGATTAGTCCTTGCGCGAGCTTATCGCCCGCTTTGTTTTACCGACTTGCTTGGACAAGACCATGCCCGTCGAGTTATCGAGAATGCTTTACGCAACAATCGCCTTCACCATGCGATATTACTCTCTGGTCCACGAGGAGTTGGCAAGACTACTCTTGCGAGGTTAATCTCGAGGGCTATTAACTGCAAATCTCGCAAATCTGGCATCGATCCTTGCGGCACCTGTTCATCTTGCGAGGCGATGTCTGGCGAGTCTTTAGACATAGTTGAGATAGACGCTGCTTCGCATACTGGAGTTGATGGAGTTCGGGATATTGTTGATGGAGCTGGTTACCGCCCTATAGTTTTGAGGTATCGCGTTTATATTATCGACGAGGTACATATGCTCTCGCGCAGTGCATTCAATGCACTTTTGAAGACTTTGGAGGAGCCGCCGCCGCACTTGCGTTTTTTATTTGCGACGACCGAGCCAGATAAGGTTCCTCTCACGGTTTTATCTCGTTGCTTGCGTTTAGAACTACGTCGATTAGACAACGCTACGCTTGCCTCTCACTACCTTGATGTTAGCCAGCGCGAGGGTAGAGTATTGGAGGAAGCGGCGGCGATGGTAATAGCGCAAGCGGCGGAGGGTTCGGTGCGCGATGGACTTTCGTTACTTGATTGCGCTTTTTCCGAGAGCGATGACAAGAACATCACGCTTGCTCAGATCAGGAGCATGCTTTTGCTTTCGGATGGGCATGCCCTTTACGACTTACTAGATTCGATTGTTGAGGAAGATTTAGCCCTTTCGCTTAGCCGCCTTGATTCTCTGTTAGACAAGGGAGGTCAGCCTGAGGTTTTGCTGCGAGAGATTATGGAACGTTTGCACCGTCTATCGCGCTTTAAGGTTTCTGGTGCGATAGAGAAGTCGCTTGAACCGAGTGACCGCGAGCGAGGCGCGTTGTTATCCGAGCGTTTATCATTAGCGACACTTTCGCGCATGTGGCAGATATCTTTGCGTGGCTATGAGGAACTTCGTTTAGCGCCAGACCCTAGGGCTTCGCTAGACATGTTAGTTGTGCGGCTTGTCTGTGCTGCGGGCATGCCGCTACCCAGCGAGGTTCTCTCGCGTTTGTCCAGAGACAATGCTAGTTCGCAACCCGATGATGAGAGAGGCGAGGAGCAGGATACTAGCACGAGTGCTTCTTCTCTATCGAGCAAACTGAGGGCTACTTTTCCGAACGCAAAGATAGAGGAGCAAAAAATAGATTAGATGCTTCTTGTTGCTTAGAGTTGCAAAATGCTACGAGGGGCAACCCCAGCCCCCAGCTTTTTTCTTTTTATTTACTCATGCAAGTGTCTCTTTATGATTTGGCTGGCAGCTGCATTTCGCTAATTGGGAAAACATCGTGCGGATGGCTTTCTAGTGCGCCAGCTGTAGTAATTCTTCGGAAGATACATTTTTTCTGCATATCGGGGATTGTCTTATTGCCGGTATATCCCATAGCTGCGCGTAGCCCTCCGATCAGTTGTTCGATAGCGTATTCGACGGCTCCTCTATATGGGACTCTGCCTTCGATTCCTTCGGCGACGAATTTTTGACTATCGGCGACTTCTTGCTGAAAGTATCTATCAGCCGAGCCTAAGGCCATAGCACTACGAGATCCCATTCCTCTGTATCGCTTATACGCTCTCCCTTGCGAGAAGAAGACTTCACCTGGTGCTTCGTCGGTTCCTGCGAGCAATGATCCGACCATTGCGCAATCTGCGCCGGCTGCAATAGCTTTTGCGAGATCGCCGCCATAACGAATACCTCCATCGGCGATGGCTGGTATGCCTTTTTCTCTACAAACTTTAGCGGCTTCGCAAACTGCGGCGAATTGTGGCATTCCTACTCCTGCGACGACTCTTGTAGTACATATAGAGCCTGGACCTATTCCAATTTTCACACCATCCACTCCTGCCTCTATGAGTGCATTAGCGGCGTCTGCGGTTGAGATATTTCCGCCGATTATATCTATGCCAGCGCATTCTTTTTTCAACCTTTTGACTTGCGATAAGACGCTGAGGCTGTGTCCGTGCGCTGTATCGATGACGAGAATATCGACCCCTGCTTGGCATAAGAGCCTTGCGCGCTCGAGCTCTTCCTCGCCTGCACCGACCGCGGCTGCCACGCGCAATCTATCCGAGGCGTCTTTGCTAGCCAGAGGTCTGGCTTGCGCTGCCTCGATATCTTTGACGGTTATCAAGCCTACGCACTTACCCTGCTCGTCTATGACCAACAACCTCTCCAACCTATGTTGATGTAGTAGTTTTCTTGCTTTAGTTGTGGAGCAATCTGCGTTGACTGTCACCAGATTTTGGTGAGTCATTATCTCACTTACGGGACAATCGAAGTTCTCTAGGAATCTTACATCTCGATTTGTGACTATGCCTAGGAGTTTTTGCGTTTTGGGCTCGACTACTGGTATTCCGCTAATACGATGTTCGCGCATAATTGATACGGCTTCGTTAGCTGCGAGATTTGCGTTTATTGTAATAGGATCGTCTACGATAGCGGATTGGAATCGCTTTACTCTATGGACTTCGCGCGCTTGTTTTTGAGCTGACATACTTTTGTGGACGACCCCCAGCCCTCCGAGCTGCGCCATAGCGATTGCGAGTCTGCTTTCGGTTACCGTATCCATAGCTGCGGATACGAGAGGTATCTGCAACGAGATATTTCGACTAATTTTAGTTGCGACCTTGGTTTCTTTGGGCAGTATTTCGGAGTATGCTGGCTCTAGGATTACGTCGTCGAACGCCAATGCTTCGCTTAGGGACGAATTCGATGTGGCGACTTGTTTTTTGTTAGCTAAGTGCTTATCTGCGCACATATGAGGGTTACTTGTAAGGCGAGCATGTCTTATTCTAAACAAAAGGCATAATGCTTGCAAGTTAGATGCTTACAATTCCAGCCCTACCCTTGCGAGAATATGTTGCATGGGCGATAGTGTAATTATGGTTTTATAGTATATGGTTTCATTAGCTCCCTCTCTACTTTCGTCGGACTTTTCGCGCTTTGGCGAGACGCTTACGGCATTCGATAGCGCGCGCGGACCAGAGCGTCCGGAGTTACTACACTTTGACATAATGGACGGGCATTTTGTTCCGAATTTGACCTTTGGGACTGATCTTTTGCGAGCTTTGCGCGGTTTTAGCGACATTCCTTTTGATGTTCACCTTATGGTAGAGAACGCGGAGCGTTACATCTCTGCTTGCAGAGATGGTGGCGCGCAGAGGGTAGCGGTGCATTTAGAGTCGGTGCTTCACTTACCGCGAGTTTTATCCCAAATCCGCAATTCTGGCATGCTTGCGGGCGTTGCGCTCAACCCTGCTACGCCAATAGAGTCGCTTAGATGGGTTGTTGATTC
>JABAAS010000047.1 GCA_014238625.1 Alphaproteobacteria bacterium
TGCGACCTCCCCTTCGCGCGACAACAGCTCAACGCCGCCCATTTCTCGCAAGTATATGCGCACTGGGTCGTCTGTGTAGCTTGCCTCTGCTGACGAGGGGCTGGCGGCAGTGCTTTTTTTAACGATAGTCTTACTATCCTGCTTGCTATCCTGCTTGCCATCCTGCTTACTATCTTGTGCCTTCGCCTCCGCGAGCTCTCCATCAGGGTCTAGCTCTGCGTCGTCTTTCGAGTAGCTTTCGGAGAGATTTTTTGCACTTTTAGCAGCGCTTTCTGCTTTCAGGGGCGTTATGTCTCGCTTTGCGAGCCTCTCTAACAACTCGTCGAGGTCTTCGGGATTGCGAAAATCCTCTGGTAGTAGTTCTTCTATTTTCTCAAGGCTTAGCTTTTCACGCGCGTTGTGGCGCACGGCTTTTGCCACTAGGTCGCGCATGCGCCGCATATGCTGCTCGCGCTCGAGCCTGCTGGGGTCTTGCGCGAGTATCGCTTCGCGAGCAGAACGCGTTTTAGCAGTCGAGGATTTTTTACCGCCGCTACTTTTATCGACCTTGCCTGAAAACCACTTACTTATATTTTTCAATATGGACTTATCGTCTTTTTTAGAAGCTGTCATTTTACCCCGAGATTTTTTCTCTGTTACTTTTTCTGCTGTTTTAATTTCTATGCTTTTTGGATAGCAAGATTTATACCCAACATTATTGGATTGTTGTGAAAATTACTTCCCATTACTACTCTTCATTGCTGGGTAAAGATTCTTCGAGCCTCTTGGCGCAAGCCGATATTTTGCTCGCGCACTCTGCTTCTCTCTTGCACGAGCTCCTTACTAATTTCAATATAGTCGAGTGCTGCTAAGATTTGATCGACGATCTCTTGCGCGACTTTCCCTTTCGAGTAGATATTCTGAATAAATAGATGTTGCGAGCGCGCGAGTTGACGCAAAGCCTCGCCGCCGCTTTGCGATAGTATTTTTGCGATGTCCTCATCTGGCTTGGCATTAGCGTAGGCGAGCAACATAGCTTGCCTTATGGCGTCCAAGTCTTGCGGCAGCTCGATACAAGCGAAGCGCTCTTCGAGAGCATCCCAGAGCTCTGGGCTTTTAGCCATAACCGTGGTTAGCATTTCTTGCAAGGTGCGCGTACGCAGGGTCTCGTCGTTGCTGAACAGCATAAAGTTTGCCGCGTCCACATTTCTATTGAGCGTATCCCCACCACTCTTTCCTTGTCTTTGTGCTTGTCCTTGTCTTTGTGCTTGTCTTTGTCTTTGCAAGTTTCGCCTTTCTTGGAATAGAGCATCTTTGAAGAATGCACGATAGTATTTTTGTAGCGTTGATGCGTTTATGCTTTGACTATGTTGCTCCAGCACTTTGTCCAAGCTGGCGAGTTTTTCTGGAGTATCGATAGGCAGTCTCTCTGCCTTTTCTATGCGCCATAGGAACTCGCTTACTGTTTCCGCCCCCTCGAGGGCTTTGCGCCATTTTTGAACGCCGAGTTTATTTACGAAGCTGTCTGGGTCTTCGCCTTCTGGCAGAAAGAACACGCGCAGGCTTTTATTTTCGTTGAGCAAGGGGAGGGCTTTTTTGACGGCGCGTATTGCTGCTTGCAAGCCTGCTCTATCACCATCGAGGCATATTATTGGCTCGTCTTCCAGCTGCCATATTAGCGCGAGCTGCTGTTCGGACAATGCAGTACCCAAACTTGCGGTGCTGGCACTACATCCGAGTTTATCGAGCGCGATGACATCCATATATCCTTCGACGAGGACTGCTTTTTCATTTGTCCGTTTTGCGAAATTACTACGAATGGCTTCTTTTGCGCGCGCGAAGTTATATAGGTTTCTGCCTTTTGAGAATAGGGAAGTTTCTGGGGAGTTTAGGTATTTTGGTGCGTTGAATCGTTTTTCACTTTTATCATGATCCTTTTCATTTTGCGTATTATTTTTCTCGAGCAATCGTCCGCCGAATGCTATAGTGCGCCCCTGCCTGTCATCTATGGGAAAGATTATACGCGAGCGAAATCTGGCGCGTGCACTTGCGCGATCTTGCTCGCTATTAGCGACTAATCCAGCGGCGAGTAGTTCGCTTGCAGAGCATTTTTTCTGTCTCATATGTTCAAAGAATTTTCTGCTATCGCCGTCCGCCCAACCGAGCATAAAACGCTGAGCGATGGCTTTATCTATCGCTCGAGCTCGCAAGTATGCTCTAGCTTGTGCGCCTATCGGAGCCAGCAGTTCTTGGTGGTAGAATTGCGCTGCGATTTGCATCACCTGTCGCAAGCGCTGGCGTTGCTTTTCATTTAGGCTTTCAGTACTTTCGCGCTCTTGTCGAGCTTGCACTGTTTCGTTTTTTCGCTCTAACACAACTCCTGCTTGCTTAGCGAGTTGCTCTAATGCTTGAGTGAACGAGATTCCCTGAGTTTTTTGCAACCAATCGAAGGCATCGCCGCGCTCTGCGCAACCGAAACAGTAGTAGAATCCCTCGTCTTCGACGACATTGAACGAGGGTGTTTTTTCCTTATGGAAAGGGCATAACCCTACATATCGACGTCCTCGCCGCTGCAGAGCAACGCTCGCTGCGACAAGAGCTTGTAGGCTAATTCGCCTGCGTATCTCCTCTATCTGTCCTTTGTCCATATTTTTCAGCTTCAGAGAGCCTATTGTCCATTGGCGGAGGCGAGTAGCGTTGCCTTGCTGATTTTGCCAGCCAGAGCGAAGTCTACTTCACCTGGATGTCGTTTTCGTAGCTCGCTCATAACGCAACTCATGCCTTTTAATCCGCTGACTTTTTTTTCACGCACGATATGCTCGATTGCCTCTTTTATTTGTTTTTCGTTCATTTGTTTAGGCAAGAACCGCTCGATGACGATGATTTCCAAGCGCTCTTGTTCTGCTTGTGCTGCGCGTTTGTTGCTTTCGTAAGCTACTATACTCTCTTGCCTTTGTCGTATCATTGTTTGTAAGAGTGCGAGTATTTCGTCTTTAGTTATCTGCTCTTCCCCGTCTCCTCTTGCGCGCGCTGCGATGTCGCGGTCTTTAATGGATGCGAGTATTAATCGCAAAGTAGATACGGCAGGCGTGTTTTTTTCTCTCATGGCCTTTTTCAAGGTTTCGGAGAATTGTTCTCTGAGTTCAGCGGTCACTTTTTCTGTTATGCTCCCCTTGTTGTTGTTGTCTACCAAAACACACCAAAATACGATAGCTATGCACTTGACTATCGCCTCGCATATACGAGTTGCGATGTTTTCCCTCTCTGTAGCTCTTTTCTTAGCTCGGTTTTTTTCACTTATTTCCTTGTATGGTCGCTACAAGGTATGATCGCACAACCCCGATGCAAGCTATTAATACGAGCTACGGAAACAAAGTCTAAAAGCAAGTTTAAAAGCAAGCTGGTCAGTTACGCTACACCTACAACATAGTGACTCGATTCGCTGTCAGAGTCGAGAGCAAATTCACTCTCCACCTGCACGATACTCTAGCTGGATACTTTGGCAGGATACCTCAAGTTAGTATTTTATCTCGATTTCAGTCCGCAACAACAGAGCTATAGAGATTAACTATTGCGAGATTGCTCTATATTGCATTACCTTATTAGATGATTATATATGCGCCTTTCAAGCCATATATAATCATTATTATCAGAGGTTTTTTACCTAAAGTTATTTTATGGCTCTCTTTTGAGTAACATGGCATTTTCGTACCCTAAGAGTAGACGCGGCAAATCTGCTTTGCTGCTGGAGGATGGTAGCCTGTACCCTGGCTTTGGTGTTGGTGCTTGCGGTGGTGCTATCGGGGAGCTGTGCTTCAACACTTCGATGAGCGGCTATCAGGAGGTTTTGTCGGACCCCTCTTACGCGGAGCAAATAATAGTATTCAGCTTCCCGCATATCGGTAATGTTGGAGCTTGTTTTGCAGATGACGAGTCTGATCGAGTCTATGCGCGTGGCTGTATATTTGCGCAAAAACCTAGCGAGAGCTCGAGTTGGCGTAGCGAGTTTAACTTTGACGACTGGCTAGCTATTCGTTCTGTTATCGGTCTCTATGGCTTGGACACGCGCTCCTTGGTGAGACGGTTGCGCGATTGCGGCGCGTTGCGTGCAGCTATAATCAACGAAGAGGAAGTTTTTTTCTCGAAGAAAGTTTGGTTAAAAAAGATACAAGATTGGTCTGGCTTGCTGGGAGCCGAGCTTGCGCGAGGTGTCGGTATTAAAAAGGAGTATCAATGGCTGGAGAAAACAACCTCCTCTACGCCCTCCTCCCAAGCCTCCTCCCAAGCCTCCTCCCAAGCCTCCTCCCAAGCCTCCTCCAAAGCCTCCTCGCGTCGATCCCGGCCGCAGACGAGCGAAGAGAGCAAAGAAGGAGAAGAGCTACTCGGTGCTAGCCTGAACGATGTTAAAAATGAGCTGCAAGTCGAAAATCAGAGTAATGAGCAAGACGGTTCTAAAAGCGCCACCTCTAAAAGAGATAAGCAGCTGCATATAGTGGCGGTTGATTTCGGAATCAAACGCAACATCCTACACTGCCTGAGCAAAACAGGTGCGCTGGTAACGGTTGTTCCCCCGACTAGTAGCAAGGATAAGATATTGGAGTTAGATCCGGACGGTATTTTTCTTTCAAACGGCCCGGGCGACCCTGCTGCCAGCGCACGCTATGCAGATAATATGCTGAAACCCTTGCTCACGAGCAATATACCCATCTTTGGGATCTGCCTTGGTTTCCAGCTTTTGTCGCTTGCGTTCGGTGCGCGTAGCGAGAAGATGGCGTTCGGGCATCATGGAACGAACCATCCAGTGCAAGAGCTACAAACAGGTCGCGTTGAGATAACCTCGCAAAACCACAGCTTTATGGTTTCGCGAGCATCGCTGCCCGCTGAACTAGAAGCGACCCATATCTCTCTATTCGATCAAAGCCTCGAGGGCTTTAACGCTAAACACCGTCCGATTTTCGCTGTGCAATATCACCCCGAAGCCTCGCCAGGTCCACACGATGCTGGCTACCTCTTCAATAGATTTTTCAACGATTGCCGAAAGTATAGTGCAACTAAAACAAGCAGCCAGAAGTAGAATCATAAAGTCTCTAAGAATAGATTTTATACAAAAATTTTTTTTTAAGGTTGTTAAAAAAAGTATAGTAACCTGCGTTTACTTAATGCAATCTGTATTTTTGTATAGTAAAAATAGAAAGCCCCGCTTCTGCGGGCTTAAATTTGAACTTTTAGTGTATTCCAGAAATATATAATAGCTACGAAAAATAATGGAGAAAGAATCCGCTAGACATGATTGTTGTATCCACATCTCCAATGGCTGATGACGCGAAGGAGCAAAGCGAGTAATCGTGCTAATAACTTCTGCCTCCTCAGAACATAGAGTTTCCTCCTCAGTACTGCGGTTCTTATATTCTTATAAGACTTTCGGGTGGTTGCTGTCTCTAGCAATCTGCAGTAGGGTCTTCTACCCAGAACCTGTGCAGCTGTGTTTTTTCGTACTCTTTTTCACCTACGCCTGGTCAATGCCATCACTACGCGCTGGGATATTAAGCTCTCTAACAGCCCTTCTGAGACTTTTTGAAACTCGACTTTTAATACTGCTAGCAGTCTGTAGTCTGATAGCAACGGCGAGCACGCCAGCCAAAGACCAGCAACTGACTATGTGGCTGAATTTCTTTTTGTTGCTAATCGGCTTTCTGGGATCTTGTAGTTGCCTATCTCTGTTAAAGCAGAAGAATGATAGCCTGAGACGGATCTTTCGTATGGTAACTATCTGCTTTACGATTTCAATGCTGATATGGCTTGCTTTGCTACTTCTACTTAAGACGATACCCCGGGGAGTAGATTACTTTGGCAAAGATTACTTGCGCTCTTGGTTTTTGTACCTATTGTACAGCCAATCTGGTATAGTTGTTTTATTTTTCCCGTTACTCTTTGCTACGTTTTCGCGTTACGGCATCGGATTATCGACTAGTTGCAAGAGCCGTCTATTTTGGCGTATCTGCATTAGTCTCGGCTTGCTGTTTTTCTTACTGTTCGCGCTAATCACCGAGCGTCGCATTATTGCTCTCTCCTTGCTGGTAGCTGGCATAGTTGCGATAGTTGCGCTGTTCGACAAGAAAAAGATAGATCGTCGATTAATCTTGTTTGCAGGTCTCTGCATATTGTGCCTGTCAATTTTATTTTTATATTACCTGCGTAGCCATGCGCCGATCTACCAAAACAAGAGCGAGCTGTGCGCGGAATGCAACGAATTATTTTTGCCTTGGTGGCTAGTAGACAATTCGCGTCAGTTTGCTTGGCGAGAGACAATCAATGTGTGGCTGGAAAACCCATGGTTTGGTCGTGGAGTGCATAATGACCTCACTTCGTTCGACCATCCGCATAGCCGTTTTTTGCAAATTTTGAGTGGTTTTGGAATAGTTGGTTTCAGCGTCTTTGCGTTACTATTGTTCTGTTTATTAGCTAGATCTTTCTTGCAATGGCGTAAGGAACGCAGGCTTTCCTCCTTAAGTATGCTGTTGGTACATAGCGTCTATTGGAGCATCGGCATTTTCGAGTTGAGCGTTTGGTCGGCTTGGCATTTTTGGGTCTACATTTTTACGCTAGCATTGAGTCTATCGTTAGACCGACTGCCTCCAGACGAGGTTAGCGTGAAACGCTAACCTCTCGCGCTAATCTCTCGCTCTAATTTATTGCATAGGCTAGGTAGTAGCGCGCAAAGGCTGGCATGCAAGAGCTGGAAGCAAGGACTGGCACGCAAGACGCAAGAGTTTTTGCGTTTTAACCTTGGTTTTAATTTTTTCAGTTTTCTATGGTTAAATAAAACTGTGGTTCTCTAAAACTATGTTTAAATAGAACTATGTTTAAATATAAATAGATTTAAATAGAAACGGGCGTTACTCGCGAGAAGCGAGCAACGCCCGTTTTTTTATCTTTATTTTTCTTTTTAGAAGTCCATGCCCCCGCCCATTCCGCCTGCGCCTGCAGGCATAGGAGGCATAGGAGTTTTAGGTTCAGGTCTATCAGCGACTGCAGCTTCAGTAGTAATGATGAGTCCAGCAACGGACGCTGCATCCTGTAGAGCTGTTCGTACGACTTTAGTAGGATCGATGATACCCGCCTTTACGAGGTCTCCGTATACGCCTTTTTGCGCATCGAATCCCCAGTTTCGGTCTTTCTGCTCGAGCATTTTACCGACGATCACGGCTCCCTCCTCGCCTGCGTTAGTAGCGATCTGCCAAGCTGGAGCGGTTAGCGCCCTTTTGACGATATCTGCTCCGACTCTTTGGTCATCGTTGGTAGTTTTCAAAGCTTCGACCATGGGCACCGCGTGCAGCAGAGAAGCGCCGCCGCCAGCGACGATTCCCTCTTCGACGGCAGCTTTAGTAGCGTTCATAGCATCTTCGACTCTGTCTCTGCGTTCCTTGACCTCTACTTCTGTAGCGCCTCCTACGCGTATGACTGCGACTCCACCTGCGAGTTTTGCGAGTCTTTCTTGCAATTTCTCACGATCATAATCAGAGCTAGTTTCATCGATCTGTGATCGTATTTGTGTGCATCTCGCCTCGATATCCTTGCTTTCACCTGCGCCATCGATGATGGTAGTGTCTTCCTTATCGATTCGCACGCGCTTTGCGGAACCGAGCATAGATATCTCGATTCCCTCGATTTTTATACCGAGGTCTTCGGAGATCAGCTGTCCGCCAGTTAGTATAGCGATATCTTCGAGCATTGCTTTTCTCCGATCCCCAAAACCTGGCGCTTTGACGGCAGCGACTTTGAGTCCTCCTCGCAGTTTATTTACGACCAGAGTAGCCAAAGCTTCGCCCTCGACATCTTCTGCGAGTATCAACAAGGATCGAGAAGACTGCACTACTTTTTCGAGTACTGGCAACATCGGTTGCAATGACGAGAGTTTTTTCTCGTATATCAGTATGAGAGGATTTTCCATCTCGACGATCATTTTTTCCGAGTTAGTAACGAAATATGGAGACAAGTATCCACGATCGAACTGCATGCCTTCGACGATATCGACTTCAGTATCCAAGCCTTTAGCTTCTTCGACGGTAATGACGCCTTCGTTTCCGACTTTTTCCATGGCGTCGGCGATTTTTTTACCGATTTCCCCTTCGCCATTAGCGGAGATTGTTCCGACTTGAGTTACTTCTTCGGTAGTTGTTACTTTTTTGGATCCGCCTTCGATATCTTTGACGACTGCATCGACGGCCAAGTCGATTCCGCGTCTGAGGTCTGTTGGGTTCATGCCGGCGGTGACGGCTTTGACTCCTTCACGGACGATTGCTTGAGCGAGGACAGTAGCGGTTGTAGTACCGTCTCCTGCGACGTCGTTAGTTTTGGAAGCGACTTCTCGAATGAGTTGAGCGCCCATATTTTCGAATTTACCTTGAAGTTCGATTTCTTTTGCGACGGTTGCTCCATCTTTAGTTATTCTTGGAGCCCCGAACGATTTTTCGATCACGACATTGCGTCCTTTAGGACCCAAGGTTACTTTCACGGCGTTTGCAAGAACATCTACGCCTTTGAGAATTTCGCCTCTTGCGTCGAGGGAAAATTTCACATCTTTTGCCGACATTGCAGCCTCTCCTAGTATTTGAGTTGTGGGGGTATTTTACCCCCGATTACTTTGATTTAGTTTAGTTATTGTTAATTTTTATTGAATGATTCCCATTATGTCAGATTCTTTCATGATGAGCAGCTCTTCGCCGTCGATCTTGACTTCGGTTCCCGACCATTTACCGAAGAGTATTTTATCGCCTTTTTTGACATCCAGCGGTGTCACCTTGCCGTCCTCTGCGCGCGAGCCAGAGCCGAT
>JABAAS010000048.1 GCA_014238625.1 Alphaproteobacteria bacterium
CTTATGAGATTGTAATGCGCTTCTTGGTTTTTGTCGTAGATTGGGGATCGTCTCTGTAGTATTTGCGCGAGTTCTTTTTTTTCCAACGGCTCAGATATTTTCAGACGCATTATGATCTCGATGCTGTTTAGCAGAGTTCGCGCGTCGCCTTCTGCGTAGTCGAGCAGCTGCATCCGAGCCTCTGGCGTTAGGGGCAGAGTAGTTTTGTGTGCGCGCTCGCAAGATTTGAGCAGAGCTTCTAGTGCTTCTTCGCGCAGAGCTTTTAGCACGAAGACTCGGCATCGCGATAGCAGAGCTGCTCGTAGAGCGAAACTAGGATTTTCTGTAGTTGCGCCGATGAGTGTTATGGTACCGCGTTCGACGACTGGCAGGAAGGCTTCTTGTTGAGCTCGCGAGAAGTGATGTATTTCGTCTACGAACAACACGAATCGAGATTTTGCGTTATTGTTTTTTGCGCGAGCGAAAATTTGTCTTAGCTCTGCCACTCCTCCGAAGACGGCGGAGATGCTTTCGAAGGGAGCTTTTTGATATTTAGCGAGCAGTTGAGCGAGAGTAGTTTTTCCGCACCCTGGCGGTCCCCAGAGTATCATGGAGGGCAGGGGAGCGTTTTCTGCGATGATTCTACCGAGCGCGCCTTCGTTTGAGAGCAGCTCTTCTTGTCCGAGCAGGTCTTGCAAGTGTTGCGGTCGCATGCGTTCAGCGAGCGGCGCGTGTTGCTTTTGCTCTGAGGCTTGGATTTTTTCGATTAGGTCGTCGGTCATGCTAGGTGTCAGATTGGCTAGGAGTGCTTACCAGAATCGATACTAGCAGTTGCGCTACGATTATTAAAGATGCGTTACGGCAGGCATTAAATTATTTCAAAGTTTTTTTGTTTCTAGTTCGTTCGGTGAAAATAATTCTAGGAATTTTTGAACTTATGTAGCAGGCGAGCGCGCCCGCAAGCAAGCGCGGCGAGCCTGCGATAAGCGATGGCATTTCTATATTATGAGGACAACGGGCGGAGCATCGAAAAAACAGTTTCGTCTCCGCCCGCTATTCCAAATCTAGCCGATTAGCTGAAATGAGTCAATACGATTCACTTTCTGCCTCAATTTGCTATGCGAAAGCTACCATTGTGCAAACATCGCGCGAGTTTAGCCTCGTGTTCTGGCAGATAGGTATGGAACCACTTGGCGAGGGGTTTTAGTATTTGTTGAGAGTCTGTATCTTTTGCGTCTTGCGATAGAGCATTGTTTAGCAGTCGCAAGACTCGTGGCATATGTCGAGATAGAGCTTGTTTATGGTCGCGCAATGCGAGTCGAGCGAAAGTTCCCAAGACTCTCGCGTGTCTTTGAGCAGCCCAGACTTTGTAGTGCAGGGAAAAATCTTCTGGCTTGCAACATTGGCTAGCTGATGCGAGATAGTGCGCGAGCAGCAGCTTGCGCAGTTCTGGCTTGAGGTCGCGCCGCGCATCTTCGAGCAGGGATACGAGGTCGTATGCGGGCGAGCCAAACACGGCATCTTGAAAGTCGAGCAATCCGCAACGATTGAGCGGCGAGCTTTCGGCGAGGGCTTCTTCGGGTATGCGTATCAGGTTATCGACATGGCAATCGCGTAGGACGAGCACTTTCGGCAGAGAGGGTAGGTTTGCGAATATGGACTGCCAGCACTCGCGCCACTCATTTTTTGCATCATTGCTGCGAGCCTCGATGAGACGAGTATTTTTTTCTGCTTGCTGTTCGCTCAATGCGTAATTTTCACCGAGTAGCGCGGGATAATAATAGTCGCAGAACACCTCCAGCTCTGCGCCCCAGAAAGCGGCATCGTCTGGCGGTTGAGGTATGTTTTCTTGCGCCTGCTTGTTTCTGCTATGGAGTATATGTAGCAAGACCGCGATTGCGTCTTGGTAGAGCTCGCGCGGCTCACAGCCAGCATCGAGCAGCTTTGAGAAACTATCGTTGCCAAAATCTTCGATGAGCAAGAATCCTTTTTCCAAGTCTGCGTGATAGACTTGTGGCGCGCGCAAACCGATGTGTTGCAGGTATTTTGCGACTTGTATGAACTCGTTAGGCTTTTCGACTTCTGGCGGCGCGT
Organism: Alphaproteobacteria bacterium; assembly: GCA_014238625.1. Lineage (GTDB taxonomy): Bacteria > Pseudomonadota > Alphaproteobacteria > JABAAW01 > JABAAW01 > JABAAW01. The sequence continues at coordinate 2,074 of JABAAS010000048.1, forward strand.
CCATCAGCAACAAATTTTTTTGTGGCTGTAAGATTCGGAAGTATCGGCGCGTTGAGGCGTCTGACGGCAGAGGAATTATTTTCTCGAGGAACGGCTGCTCGAGCTGTATTTTTCCGATTTCGAGCAGTTTTTCGAGGAAGAGTTTTCTTTCTTTTTTTCGTTTGTTATTTTTTTGTTGAGCGATGCTTGCTATGTAGCCTGCTTGGTAGCCTGCTTGGTAGCCTGCTTGGTATTTAGTCACTCTATCGATATAAGTTGCCCGTTTTTCCACCGCGTATGACGCGCAAGACGAGCCATATTGGCAACAGGACGGCGATTACGAAGAGCATTATGAGGAATCCGAAGATTAGCGTTGTTGCGATCAATGCGGTTATGAGGAATAGGATCAGGTATGCGAGCAGCTTGCTTTTGTGCGTTTGTTTTTGGGTGAATAATATAGTTGTTGCGACATTTTCCTGCGAGTGTGATTGCGCTCTGCCTTGTGTTCTACCTTGTATTTTGCTTTGCGAGTAATTTTGCTCGGATGCCTGCTCGACTTTATAGGGTCGAGCTTGCAGGTACTCGACCTGCTCGTCTTTTTTTGGCTTTCCGCCAGAGTCTTCTACCTTGTCCTCTACCTTTGACATTTGCTTTGCGTGCTACTTAGTTACCCTTGTTTGTTCCCTTGCTGGCTCCCCTTGCTGGCTCCCCTTGCTGGCTCCCCTTGTTGGCTCCCCTTGCTGGCTCCCCTTGTTGGCTCCCCTTGTTGGCTCCCCTTGCTGGCTCCCCTTGCTGGCTCCCCTTGTTGGCTCCCCTTGCTGGCTCCCCTTGCTGGCTCCCCTTGTTGGCTCCCCTTGCTGGCTCCCCTTGTTGGCTCCCCTTGTTGGCTCCCCTTGCTACTTTACCCTTGTTCAGCTGTAGTTTCTACAGGAGCTACCGTTATCGTTGGAGCTGCATTTGGCTCAGAGCTTGGGATTTCTGCGGTTTTGGTTGGTGTTTGTATTAGATTTGGAATGGGGCTTATGGTTTTTCCATCTGGCAGAGTTTGATCTGCCAGGGTTCCATCTGCCAGGGTTCCATTTGTTTGTTTTGCGTTAGCTTTTACGATTTTCTTTTTGAGTTTCCGAGCTGTTTCGCCAAGCAAGATAGCTCTTCTTGTTAGTAGGAATTTGTCGAGTCCGCCTTTTTTATCGAGAGTTCTGATAGTTGAGGTAGCGATTCGCAAGCGAATGTATCTTTTGAGGGCGTTGCTATAGAGTCGGACATATTGCAGATTTGGCTCGAAGCTACGACGAGTTTTATTATGTGCGTGCGAGACATTATTACCTCGCATTACTCGTTTTCCGGTTAGGGTGCAGACTTTTGCCATTTTTTGTAATTATTTGAAGTATTAGTGGTAAGGATTTACTAGATTATTTGTCTTGTTACTTTGAGCTACTTTGACTGTCTGGATATAATATCCGTACGATTTTTATGGAGTTTAGTCAAGGCTACTTTTTCATATCTATTTTTATTTCGGACTGCTTTGAAGAAGTCGAGTAATATCTTTTGCGCTTCGCTTTCTTTGATACCACTATAGACTTCGACGGCGTGTATATTTTTAGCGTTGTGAATGATGGCTGGTCCGTTAGCGACGGCGCCTGCTTTTGTGTCGAACGCGGCGAAGTATAGCCTGCGCAGTCGCGCTTGTACGATGGCAGCGGCGCACATAGCGCATGGCTCTAGAGTTACGAACATGTCGCAATCGTTGAGTCGCCAATTTTTTTTTTGTCGAGCAGCTTTTTCGATAGCGAGCATTTCGGCGTGAGCGATGGGGTTATTATCGCGCTCGATTCGATTTTGCGTATTAGCGAGTATTTCACCAGACGAGTTAGCGATCAGGGCTGCTACTGGCACTTCGCCCTGTTGAGCGGCGAGCCTTGCGTTTTGCAGAGCCAGCTTCATAAAGTCGATTCCGTGCATTCGAGTCTATATGTTTAAGCGGTGTTTAGAGTGTTTAGAGTAATTTTCATTTTATGAGTTTTTATTTTATTTTCTTGCTCTGACTTGCCACTTGACTATTAGCGCACCGAGCGCCAAGCCAGAGATAAAGCCTGCGATATGTGCGACCCATGCGATATGTATTCCGATTGCGAAGGGAGATATTATTCCGAAGACTACATTTAGTATGATCCAGGCGATAGCGAACTTCCAGGCGCGATTTCGTTGAGCGAAAGGCCCTGGCAGATTTGTTCGTCGCAAGACGATTGGGTATACGCATAGAGCGCCCATCAAGCCAGATACTCCGCCCGATGCGCCGATTCTGCGAGCTTGGTCTAGAGGGTCGAGCATATATTCAGCCAGCACACCGCTCATTGCGGCGAAGAAGAATATGAACAGGAACATCACTGGTCTTACGAGCTTTACCAGCGGTATTCCGAAAGCGACCAACATCCCTAGGTTTACGAACAGATGCGTTAGGTTTGCGTGTAACAAGACATGGAGGAATATAGAGGGCAAGCCTTGCCATTTATTGAGTCGAGCTGGGACGAATGCGAAATGGAATGTAAAGAGCTCTTTTACGAGTGTTGCTCCGAACTCGACCATCCCATAGCATACGAGTATCAAAGAGAATAGCCCCCACAATGTTAGCACTGCGGCGTCTGGTTCTTGTTGCGAGTATCGGTAATTTTGCTGCATGGGTTTTTGGAGCTAGCTATTTTTGTAGTTGCTTTTATCGTCTATTTGAATGAGTTTTTCTGCGAAGATTTTAGCATCAAAAGGGACGATGTCGGTTATTTTTTCACCATTTGAGACGAAGTAGATAGGTAGGCTATTTTCTTGTGCGAGCGGCACGAGCGCGCCGGCTTTTGCGCTACTATCGAGCTTTGTTACGAGCAAGCCGCCGAGCTTCACATGCTCACTGAATCGTTTGACCTGTGTTTTTAGGTTTTGCCCAAGCGTTGCGTCTAGGACGAGCCAAAATTGTATGGCTATTTTCTCTTTTCTTTTTTCTTTCTGTTTTTCTTTGCCTTGTTGTAGCTCTTGTTGCAGCTCTTGTTGCAGCTCTTGTTGTAGTTCTTGCGTATTTTTTTCTTGCGTATTTTTTTCTTGTGTATTTTTTTCGAGAGGCGAGTTTTTTTGCTTATCGAGTGCCCGCGCCATTTTAGGTAGTTGTTGCATCAAGTTAGCGTCGCTATCGAGTCTTCCGGCAGTATCGATGATTAGCTTATCTGCATTATTTTGGCGCGCTGAGGCGAGAGCGCGATAAGCGAGAGCAGCGGGGTCGCTTGCCTGTTGAGCGGTTATTATTTGCACATTTGCTTTTTGTGCCCATATAGAGATTTGTTCTTTGGCTGCGGCTCTGAATGTATCGCAAGCAGCGAGAATAGTTTTTTCACCGCGTTTTTGAAATCGCGCTGCGAGTTTTCCGGCGCTTGAAGTTTTTCCCGCGCCATTGAGCCCCAACAAGACGATTACGAGTAGCCCATCGTGTATGGCTATTTTTGCTTGATGAGCTTTTTGCTCCACTTGGCATTTTATTAATTTTTTAGCTATCAACTCGCGCAGATATTGCTGTATCTCGGATAGGTTACTTGGGTCGTTGAACTTTCTATGAGCGAGCTTCTCGACTATTTCTTTAGCGCATTGATACCCGAGGTCTGCTTCGATGAAGGCTTCTTCGATATTTTTTAGAGTTTGTTGAGATAGTATCGATCCGCTTAGGTGTCGAGCCAAGCTACTTTTTGCCAAGCCCGCATTAGACAAGGCACCTTGCAAGTGCCTAGCACTTTTAGCCAATACTAACATTTATTAATATATTGTGCGATCAGAGACCTAGTACAACTCTGCATTTCACTAGGTAGTATGCGAGCTTGTACGAGCTGTCCTTTTTTCATGATAGATTTTTTATTTAGCGCAGGCATTACTCTAGTTCTTACATTATGCTTTGATTTAGCGATAGCGCTACCGTCTTCTGCTATAGTTTCGATGAGGAAATGATCGTATGTTGCATGCTGTTTTTGTAAGAATTTAGTTTGCGCTTTATCTGCGAGCGAGCGTAGGCGATTAGCGCGTTGCCTTACGATTGCGCGCTCTAGCTGTGGCATTCGCGCTGCTGGTGTCAATCGCATGGGGGAGAAGGGAAAGATATGCAGCATATTCAAACCAGCCTCTTGTATCATATCGCAAGTATTTTGGAACATCTGCTCGCTTTCGGTTGGGAATCCGGCGATGAGGTCGGCACCGAGAGCAATATCCTTTCTTTTATGGCTGAGCTCGTTGCATAGTTTAATGGCTTGCGAGCGGGAGTGTCGTCGGCGCATTCTTTTTAGTATCATGTCGTCTCCTGCTTGTAGGGAGAGATGTATATGTGGCATCAATCTTTTTTCTGAGGCGAGTAGCTCTTTGAATTTATCGTCTAGTGCTGCTCCGTCGATGGATGATACACGCAAGCGGGCGAGATTTTTGACTCTGCGCAAGAGCGCATCGATCAGGCAACCGAGCTTAGGCTGTCCCTCGAGGTCTGCTCCCCAAGAGGCGATATCGATTCCGCTTAGCACGACTTCGAGCACGCCATTGTCTACGGCTTGCTTAACGCTTTGACAAGTTTCATTTATACTTAGGGATCTACTTTTTCCACGAGCGTATGGTATTAGGCAGAAGGTGCAACGATGGTCGCAACCTTGCTGTACTGGCAGGATAAATCTAGTGTTAGAGCTGCGCTTGATATTTGGCGCGAGTAGCTTTGTTGTAGCGTTATTTTCTACGATAGTATCTATATTTTTATTTGAATAGCTTTTCTGCAATAGCTTTTGACCATTTCCGATAACTTTATCTACGCCCACCATATTTTTATAAAATTGCTCGTTAGTTTGCGCGGCGCAACCGGTTAGAATTATTTTCGTTTGCGGTTTTTTTCGATGTATCTGCCTTATTTTTTGCCGCAGCTGTCGCTCTGCCTCGTTTGTAACGGAGCAGCTATTAATGACGATAGTTTCTTTTTCTAGTTTAGCTTTGCTTAGTATATTTTCGATCTGTTCAGATTCTGCGTGGTTCAACTTACAGCCAAATGATATAACTTTGGATATAACTTTTCTCCTTTGCGCTATTGTAGTTTGTTGCGTCATGTTATTTTTAAGAATGAGTTTAGATTTTTTATAGATTTATTTTTTTACAAATTGAAGTTTCCATAGAACGAATAATCAGCAGCTCCAGTCATTAGAATTACATTATCGCTTTTGTTATCCATTGCGCGCCACTCGATGTTGAGCTTTCCGCCTTGCATTTTAACATTAACATTTTTTTTGAGCCACCCCTTTTTTATGCCAGCTACGACTGTAGCGCAAGCTGCACTACCGCAGGCTAGAGTATTACCAGCCCCCCTCTCCCAAACGAAGAGAGTGACTTTATCATCAGCTTCTATTCGAGCAAAGGATATATTAGCGCGTTGTTTAAATATCGTGTTATTTTCTAATTTTTCTCCTAGTATATTTATATCGCGCAGTAGTTTTTCGTCATCGTTTTGAGAGAAGAATACGGCGTGCGGATTTCCGATACTCACACCGAACGGATTTTTGTAATCGCCTATTGCGATAGGTAGATTTTCGCTATCGCAATTTTTTGTGAGCCCGAGGTCGCTAGGATCAAATTTAGGCTTTCCCATTTCGACTTGAAAATTGCGCTCGCTTATTTTTTGCACGGCTAGAACTTGTCCTTCGACTTCGAGTAATAACGCTTTATTGTAATTTATCAGATTTTTGTCATTATCGTATAGGTATCGAGCGATACACCTTGTACCGTTTCCACAAGCTTGGGCTTTTGACGCATCGGGGTTAAATATAGAGAATGATATGTATGGTTTAGGCGAGTTTATATTATGCTTTATAGTATCATTTGCTTCATTTAGTAAGAGTACTTGGTCGCATCCTACGCCGTATCTACGGTCTGCTATTTTTTGTATGAATTTTTGATTTATGGAGTTTATATTAAAATTTTTTTCAGAGCTTGAGTTAATTCTTGCATCGATGAGAACGAAGTCGTTTCCCAAGCCCTGCATTTTGATGAATGGTATATTTGAGTTAATATTTTTTTTCATTTTATGAGAGTATATTATAATCTTTGAATAATCGCATTGCTTGATTAATTTGGCTCATGCGCTCGTTATCGCCTTTTATGGCGTCTGGATGAAATACGGAAGCGAGGTCTCGGAATCGTTGTCGGACGAGTTTTTCGGTTGGTTTTCTGCCTGCGCGAATTCCAAGAATATAGCATGCATCTTCGAGCGTTCTACAATTTGATGTTAGAGGAACGAACGCCAACCTTTCGATTCCGCGTTCTAGCTCTTGCACGCGCGAGTTAGTTTTACTTTCTAATTTCTGCCTTTGTTTTTGTTGAAGAGTGCTTTCGATGGATAGCTCGCACTCTTGTTTTTCTAATGCTATAGCTATTGCGAGCGCGCGCCTTATTATTGAGTAATTATTCTTACCGTCGAGTTCTGCTGGCAGTCTTAGTTGTAGCCTTGGTTTTCGATGTATGGTTTGTCCTTTTTGTGCACCGCTTTTCAAGATAACGATGTCTCTTTCTTGTCGAGTTGGCTCGCCTGGGTCGTCGAATTTCTCAATTATGTGTAGAGGCAGCAATATATATACTGCTCGCAATAGAGCTGCGACGCTCACGCCGCGCCGCTCTGCAAGGGCGCATATTTCGTCTCGAAATACTTT
>JABAAS010000049.1 GCA_014238625.1 Alphaproteobacteria bacterium
GCGCGTCTATGGGCAAGACACCGACAAACGATGAGACGACTTTGTCTTGTGAGTATCGAACGCCTTCGTCTGTTCTTATTGGTTTTTCTGCGGTACCTGTTTTACCGCCCAGGGCGTAGCCATCGACAGCGGCTCTAGCGCCGGTGCCTTTTTGTATATTGAGGAACAGCAATCGCCTTAAATCGCGTATGGTTTCAGGCGAGATTACGCGAGCGAGCTTTTCTTCTTCGCGCTCTGAGCGCTTGATTATGCTAGGGGCGCGCACGATACCATCGCTGACGAGGCCGGCTACGGCGGAGGCAAGATGTAGTGGACTAACGGCTATTCCGTGTCCAAAACCTATGGTCATGGCACGCAGCTCTGCGGAGCCGTGCGAGAGTATTGGCTTGCTTTTACCCTCGAAGGCTAGTGGCAAAACGTCGAGCATTGCGAATTTTTTCAAAAAGTCCTGCTGTCGCTCGGCGCCTAGGTCGCGCGAGATCATGGCAGCCCCGATGTTTGAGGAATGGACAAAGACTTCTTCGAGACTGAGCGGTCGTTCGCTTTGCTTTATGTCGGATATTTTTTTGTTAGAGAAAACTATAGGCTCTCGCACATCGAAGCTACTATCGAAGTCTGCGACTCCACTTTCCAATGCCATTGCCATGGTGAGTATTTTAAAGATCGAACCTAGCTCGTAGTTTCCTTGCACGACGCAGTTAAAATACTGGTTATGAGTAATTTTTGCTGGCAGATGGGGATCGAAACTCGGCAAGGAGACGAGGGCGAGTATTTCTGCATTTGTAGCGTCTAGTATTACGCCACAGGCTGCACGAGCATTAAACTTTTCAAAAGCCTCTTGCAATGCTTTGCGCAGGATATGCTGTAGCAGCTCATCGATGGTCAGAGTTATGGGACGTTGGTCTCGTTGCAAGCGCGAGTTTTGACTAAGCTCGATACCGCTCTGCCCGACATTATCGATATTTACGAAACCTACGGCATGAGCGAACAAATCGCCGTGCGGATAGAGACGCGTTGGACGAGAAATGAGATGAATTCCTGGTATTCCCAAACTTCGCACAGCAAAGGCTTCGGTCGGCAAGATTCGCTGTAAGATGGGGAATCTTCCTCCTCGCTCCAGACGCGCGAGCAACTGCTGCTCGTGTAGTTGTGGCAAGCTCTGAACTAACCTCCGCGCAGCATCGGCTAGGTCTACATCTGCTTTGCGCATTAGGGGTACATCTGCATTCAGGCTAGAGACTTGCAGGTCTGAGGCGAGTAGCGCACCATTGCGCTCAAGAATATCGGCACGAACTTGGAATAGTTTAGAGTAGCCCGTAACCTGCCTAGCGGGATCGAGATTAGATTCTTTAAGAGGTATAGCTATGAGACGGAAGCTCATTACGGCGAACAGCAACAACATACCTAAGCCCAATAGGCATAGGCGCATGCGGCTTTCGCGCATACGACGCCAGTATCTTTGCTCTTTGCTCTCTTTAGTCATTTTATGGTTTCGTAGCTTAGCGCTGCCTCACGAGCATTTTTTGGTTCTTCGGCGGCGCGCATTTCCTCTGATCTATCTTGCGCTTCGAGCACGCGCACTTGTCGAGTTTTAGCGACTCGCAAACTTGGCAGGAATCGCTCGGCTAAATTTTCCAGTCGCGAGATACGCGTTATGTTTGCGTAATCTACTCGCAACACGGCGATACGCGATTTTTCATTGGCAATAGTGTCCTGCAGACGCTGCACTTCTACGCGCAGCTGGCGCAGATTACTATTATTCTGCAAGGCAAAAGCGAGCGTCAGCAATAGAGCGAAGGATACTAGCAAAGTCGCGGTGTTTCTCATCATGCTACTAATTTTGTTGCAAGCAATTTTGTTGCAAGCAATTTCGTTGCAAGCAGTTTTGCTGCAAGTTTAGACGAGTACTCGTTTTTTTTACTGCTGGCACATTTCTCGACCGCTCGTAGCTTCGCACTACGCGCACGCGGGTTTTCGAGTATTTCGCGAGGGAGAGGTCTTTGCAGACGAGGGGGTAGACAACGATAGCCAGCCAATTCAGACAGACTTGGTTCAGATACACTTGGTTCAGATACACTTGGTTCAGATAGACTTGGTTCAGATACATTTGGTTCAGACACACTATCCCGCAAACTTGGATGATGACGCGATATTGTTGGCTCGTAGCTACTGCGTCCAGTCCATAACGAAAACTGCCTTTTGACGATACGATCTTCGAGCGAGTGGAATGAAATAGCCACGATGCGCCCTTTATCTTTGAGCAATTTATCTGCTTGTCGCAAACCCTCTTCGATCTGCTCTAGCTCGTTGTTTACCGCGATTCTTATTGCCATAAATGCGAGCGTTGCGCTGTCTTTTTTATTTTTTGCTCGAGTTTTTTTCCCTCTGCTTTTCAGCGCGGACGCGCCAGTTGAGTTTTTGCTCTTCGTTCTGCGCATCGTTGAGCGAGTATTTTTTCGCACGAGCTCTGCGAGTTCTTGAGTATCTTGCGGCAAGCAACCATCTTCACGAGCCTTGAGCAAAGCTCTTGCTAGTTTTCGCGCCTTTGGCTCGCCGCATTGACGAAATTGCTCTACCAACCTTGCCTCCGAGACATTTTGCAGAAACTCTAATGCGCTTTCTCTAGGAGCAACTTCTCCCTCACTTGCGCCCTGCTGCGCCATCCGCATATCGAGCGGCCCTTTGCGCTGGAAAGAGAATCCGCGTTCAGGGTTATCGAGCTGCGCTGAAGAAATACCATAATCGAACAAGACCCCGTCGAGGGCGTGAATACCGCGTGCTGCGAGCAGTTCACTTGCGCTTGCGAAGAATCCTTGGGCTATGGCGAAACGCTCTGCGCGCTCTTGGAAGAAGGGATTAGCGTTAGCGTATGCTATTGCCTCGTGGTCGCAATCGATAGCAAAGACTCGGCAAGAGGTTTGCGTTAGTAGAGCGCGCGTATGTCCTCCGCGCCCGAAAGTAGCGTCGAGCACCAGCCCGTCGCCAAGCGGAGCGAATAGCTCTACGACCTCCTGCGTCATGACGCTTGCATGCTTATCGCTTGCATGCTGGTTGCTTGCAAGGGAGTAGCTTAGACTGCTTGGCGCTTTATTTTCCGCATAATTTTTTTGCATAATTTCTCTTGTCCCTTATGAGTTTTGTCAGCTCGGACGAGGTGGCGAGGCTGTAGGCACGACTGGCGGCGAGGCTGAAGGCGAGACTGGTGATGAGGCTGAAGGCGAGGCTGGCAAGGGTATTGGCAGAGGTGCTATGCTGCGGCGCGAGCGTTCTTTGTACCAGCGTTGATGACTGCTTTCGCTAAAGATTACGAAGCGGCGAGCGAATCCCACGAACACGGCGGTATTTGCTATACCGATACCGTCGAGGAAGTCTTTAGGTAGCAATATCCGCCCATTACCATCGAGTGCTATTCGTCTAGCGGCGGAGACGATTTGCGCCATCAAGTTATCCTCCTCGTCTGAGAACATTGCTGCGGAGCTTTCTATCTCGCGGCAAATCTGCTGGAAATGAGCTGGCGACAAAGCCTCGAGACGCCCACCGCGCGGTGATGGAAAGGCGTAGATGGCATTTTCGCTACTCTCAAAGCTCTGCCCATTACCTTTGCTCTGTCCATTACCTTTAGGCAGACCTTTCTTCGCAGCCTGTTTTTTAACCGCACTGCCTTTATCGAGACTATCTTTATCGAGACTATCTTTATCAAGACTATCGCCAAAAGATTCGCACAAGTTTTGACGAAACTCTGCGGGCAGGGATACGCGCCCCTTAGCGTCGAGTCGATTCCTGTAAGTACCGCTAAACATAAGTCTGCCTAGTGCTACTTTGCGCCGATGGGCTGAGGGAGGACATTAGAGGAGAACATTAGAATTGAGAATTGGCTTTAGTTAAGTCTCACTTGTCTGCGAGTTTGTCTGCGAGTTTCACTACCATCACGATTAACGGCATTCGGCAACATATTAACCACTTTTAGACACTTTATACCATATTATGGGATTACATACCACTTTTGCAAAATAAGGTCAAGCAGACAAGTTGCGGTCAGGCAACAAGCTCGCCGAGACAAATTTTATGCGAAGTTATGCGTTCAAAATTATTGCCGAAAGACTATTGCCAAAATTGCGACAAAAACCTATTTTGCAATAATCTAAATTTGAGGTTAGGCTATTACCGAGCACTAGCTATGTTTAGCCCTAGCAACCAGCAACCAACAAACATCAGCGAACGAGTTGTATAATTCCATGAAAAGTTTCGGTTTTGCCCTCCTCCTGTTAATTCTTTCTGCGCTTGCGCTATTCTGGACTTTTTTCCCGCCGAGCTCTTTTCCCTCGTGAGCTTGTCAGCTTCTTGCGGAGCGTTACGCCCGCGGGTCAAGGTCTGTGGCATCACGAACGAGGAAGACGCGAGAGCTAGCGTAGCATTAGGTGCTGGCATGCTTGGCATCATTTTCGCGAAGAACTCGCCGCGTTACCTCTGCCCGCTTGAAGCGCAAAAGTTAGTATCGCAATGTCCGGCTTCCTTTTGCTTTGTCGGAGTTTTTGTTGATGAGGATGCCGAGCGAGTGCGCGAAATAGCCTCTTTCGTTGGTTTACGGAAACTGCAGTTTCAAGGAGAGGAATCTCCCGCCTACTGCGATTCTTTCTCGCTATCGGTTATCAAAGCTTTCCGCGTAGATAGGGATTTCGTGCTGGCGGCGAGGGGTGGAGTGGATGAAAGTCCAGCAGGAGCTTTTCCTCAGCATTACGAGCGAGTATCCGCCCACCTATTCGACAGCAAATCATCACAAACACGAGGAGGCAGTGGCGAGACTTTCGATTGGCGACTTTTGAAGTTGCTCGAAGACGGGGAGAACGGCAAGCAGCAGCGCATTAAACCTTGGATACTCGCAGGCGGTATTAATGCGGATAATGTCGAACGAGCCATCACAATAGTGCAACCTGATGCGCTCGATCTTGCAAGCGCGCTTGCCAAAGATGACAACCCGCGTGAGAAGGACAAGCTCAAGATGGAGCGATTTTTTCGTGCTATTGATGTAGCGATGGCGAAATGAAATAGTGCTCCTCAAAAGGATTTTGCTCCAAAATATTTTTCTCTAATATATTTTGCTTAAAGATATAGACCGCTATGCCAGAGTTGCCAGAAGTAGAAACTATTCGCCAGTACCTAGATACTTGCCTGAGCGGCTGCTCTGTTGCGCGAGTGCGTCTCGCTCGGAGTGATTTACGCTTCCCCTTTCCGCAAGGCTTTGCGGAGCGTCTGACTGGCGCGCGCATTATCGGGGTTAGCAGGAGAGCGAAATATCTACTAATAGCTTGCGAAAAGGAGGGGAGAAAAATAGTTTGGCTAGTGCACTTAGGCATGTCTGGCAGGATATTGTGGCGGGCAGGCGAGCATTCTGGCGAGCATTCTGGCGAGCATTCTGGCGAGCAAGGGCTAGGTATCAACCACCGCCATGTCTGCGTTGACATGAAGATGGCGAATGGAGATAGCGGAGTGCTCTGCTACGATGATGCGCGACGCTTTGGTTTTATGGATTTATGCAACGGCGATGCTATGGAGAACGACTGCCAGCGTCTACAAAAATTAGGTATCGAGCCACTATCTAATTTATTTAATGGAGAGTGGTTATGGCGATCTGTAATTTGCGCTATATGTAATAGGAGAAACAGCGGCGGCAGGTCTATAAAGGATATATTGATGGATCAAGGCTATGTTGCGGGTTTAGGCAACATCTATGTAACCGAGGGCTTGTGGCATGCGAGGATACATCCGATGCGAGCGGTAAAAGATATTAATTTAGACGACTGCGAGAGGATTACCAGAGACATAAGAAAGGTATTACGAAAGGCTATCGAGGCTGGCGGCAGTTCTTTAAAAGATTACCGCAGGGGCGATGGCTCGACGGGATATTTTCAATTGAAGCTCCGCGCTTACGGCAGAACGAACGAGGATTGTTTGCGCAAGGGCTGTGATGGGAAAATTAATAAAATTATAATAGGCGGACGCTCTAGCTATTTTTGCTCGAATGTAGCAAAATAATTAGACAGCAAGGTAGTTAATTACAAGGTGGTTAATTGCAAGGTGGTTAATTTGGTTGACTAGTTAATTTTATTTAATTTATTTATAATTTAATAACTTTAATAAGAACCATCACCAGCGCGATAGCAAGACGATAGCAATAGTCATAGTTATCAAACATACGACAACCCATAGGGCGAAAATTGAAATCCGCAAGGCGAATAAACTACCTAACGTCGCACCCAAAATTTGCCCTAGTATCATAACTGGCAACGCGCGCCAGGCGAAACCTACGGCAAAAGAAAAGATAACTATAGCACCGATATTGCTCGATAGATTTAGCAACCTCGACAATGCAATACTTGCACGCAACCCCATACCTTTCAATTTTGTCAATGTAACTAAGAAGAATGTTCCAGCACCAGGACCGAAAAATCCATCGTAGCAAGATATAATGTATATTACAAGATTAGAGATAATTTTAGAATTTTTACACTTACTTGTGTTTTTATTATTTATTTTTCCAGATTTGATTTTTGCTATTGTATTTAACTCTTTTTCATAACCGCGCTGACGATATGCGTTCAACGCGAAGGATAGGGATGCTAATATCAATACGATAGGGATTAACAACTCTAATATACGCGTCTCAATTTTTGTTGTGAAGAATGCTCCCAGCATAGATGCCAAAAGACAAGGGATACCATAACTCAATAAGATTTGTTTAGAATTAATTGAAATAAATAACCCTGCACGAGCATAGCGTATTAGCGCAATAACCTTACCGAAACCACTCTGTAGCTTATTAGTAGACAAAGCTTGAAGCGGCGGCAAACCGAGTAGCAACAATACTGGTAAACTTATCAGTCCCCCGCCTCCTACAATCGAATCTACTGCGCCTGCGACAATGGCGGCTACGAATAATAGAAATAACTCAAAAATGGATAACTCCACAGATCGAACCTCCAAACGATAGATGTTAGCATGAATATTAAGATTATAACAAAAAATAACATAGTATAATTAACGAGCAACCTGGCGCAATTTATATGACTAGAGTTACAATTTTCAGTGCCAAAGCCAATCCAGTCACCCACCCGCCATATTTCGCCATGCATTTTATAGAGCCTTTTGCCTGCGAGCTTCACTCCCAAGGCACCGGCCAAGGCGGCTTCTGGGTGCGGTGCATTAGGCGAGCTACGAAATCCGCCGCGCGCCCAAGCCATTATGGATGGGGCGAAACGCCACATGGCTTGCAATGCGGATAGTCCTGAGAGACCTCGCTTGAATAACGCCACGAGACAGATTCCATATGCTGTTATGCGAGCTGGCAATAGGTTTGCGCAATCGTCTATCCGCGCGGAGACGCTACCGAACTCACCGTATCGCGCGCCTCGATAACCGAATTGGCTATCGAGCGTATTTACTGCTTTGTAGAGGAACAAACCTGGCAGCCCGAAGAGCAGGTAGTATATTAGTGGAGCTATTGTTCCGTCGGAGGAATTTTCTGCCAAGCTTTCCATGGCTGCTCGAGCTATGGCTTGCGAGGATAGAGCGCTGGTTTCACGCCCGACGATATGGGATAGAGTTTTACGCGCTGCGCTGAGTTTTCCAGCCTTGAGTTCACGCTCGATTTTTGCGACATAACCGTCGAGCTGTGCGTGAGCTATCATCCAGGCGCATAGGAATGAGTGTATGAGGAGCAAGCATCCGAGCCCTGCGACCCCTCCGACTGCGTCCCTCGCGCCAAGCGCCAAACTAGCGACCACTCCCTCGAGCATCATCCCAAACAATAGGGCTAGCATTAACAACGAGACACTCCATAACAGCCCTCGCCACAGATTGCTTGAGAGGATTGAGACAAATAGATTAGAGTGCTGTTGATTTTTTTTGTTCAACGACCTTTCGCCCCAAGCTGCGAGCGAGCCGAACAGGGCTACTGGATGCGTAATATCTTGCATAGACTTGACTCTGTGCAAGATTCTGTCGCCGCACAGAGCGCTTGCGCAAACGATACTACGCAGCAACAAGAGAGATAGGATAGCATTCGGAACGAGATTATCAGCCATGACAAAATATCTATTTATGCGCGAGTTATTTTCGTTTATATAGATAGAATTTATGCTTTATGTTAGCACTTATATTGCTTTTTTTAGGCTATATCTGTATTCTAGGCTTATGAATCAAGCAAGCAACGCGCCGCTCTACGCCACGCACCCGACCTCGCCGTCGGACGAGCAGCATGACGCTGTGTCGAATACGGATAGCGACCTTCTTGTCAAGGAACGCACGCGAGTAGAGCCGCCTTCTCTTTACAAGGTAATTCTTTTGAACGATGACTACACTCCTATGGAGTTTGTTGTTGGCATTTTAGAGTCATTATTTTACCGCTCGCATCAAGAGGCTATACAGATTATGTTTCATGTCCACAACAAGGGCGTTGGTATTTGCGGCTTATATCCGCACGAGGTAGCGGAGACCAAGGCTACGCAAGTTATGAGTTTAGCGCGCAAGAACGAACATCCTTTGCAATGCGTTATAGAGAAGGAGGCTTCTTAATGCTTTCAGATTCGCTTGAGAAGACCCTACACCGCGCGATGGAAAACGCGCATAGACGTCAGCATGAATATGCGACATTAGAGCACCTTTTGCTGGCGCTTATCGACGGCAGCGATGCGAGCGCGGTCATGCGCGCCTGCGGAGTATACGTAGAGCAGTTAGGTCGAGAGCTG
>JABAAS010000004.1:0-6049 GCA_014238625.1 Alphaproteobacteria bacterium
TTTGAAAAAATTGCTCGAAGACAAAAATCTCGTCAAAATCTTCCACTACGCGCGATTCGACATCGCCATACTCAAAAAAGCATTAGGCATACAAACCGCGCCGATATATTGCACCAAAATCGCATCGAAAATCGCTCGTAACTATTCGAGCGCGCACGGACTCAAAGACCTATGCAGAGAGTTTATAGGTATCGATATGTCAAAAAAACAGCAATGCTCTGATTGGGGCGGAAAAAAACTTAGCGAAGCGCAAAAACAATACGCCGCCTTAGATGTTGTATACCTCCACGAAATTAAAGAAAAACTCGACGCAATGCTGATACGCGAAGAACGAGCAGAACTCGCAAACGAATGTTTTGCAGCTCTGCAGACGCGCGTACGACTAGACCTTGAGGGCTGGCGCGAGCAGGATATCTTCTCGCATTGAGGGAAATAGCCAAAAATATAGGCAAGCT
Source organism: Alphaproteobacteria bacterium (assembly GCA_014238625.1). Taxonomy (GTDB): domain Bacteria; phylum Pseudomonadota; class Alphaproteobacteria; order JABAAW01; family JABAAW01; genus JABAAW01. The sequence goes on from JABAAS010000004.1 coordinate 456, forward strand.
TGGAGGCTATGCGCCCGCTACTCGCATAACCGCTAGTCCATAACCGCTAGTCCATAACTGCTAGTCCATAACTGCTAGCCTTTCGCAAGCGGGTGTTTCGTGTGAACCAGTTGTTGTAGTTGCTCGTCTAGTAAGTGCGTGTAGACTTGAGTCGTCGAAATATCCGCATGACCAAGCATCGTCTGAATAGCGCGTAAGTCCGCTCCACCAGCCAGTAAGTGCGTGGCAAAAGCATGGCGCAACTTGTGCGGCGAAAGCCTGCTAGCGTCAAGACCTAAACGCTTAGCAACATCCTTCAGCAACTGCCCAAAACGCTGGCGCGTAAGGTGACCGCTCAGTGAGGAGGAGGGAAATATATACATGGATATGCCTTTAAGGTGCTTTGGAATAAAATGACCCCTAACTCGCATATAAGAATCGTAAGCCCTAAAGGTGCTCTCTAGTAGCGGGACAAAGCGTGTCTTGCCTCCCTTGCCAAGAATCTTCGCAACCGGTGGCTCTCTCGATAGAGCACCGCATCCTAGACTGACGAGCTCCGATACGCGTAAGCCAGAGCCATAGCATAAGGATAGTAATAAACGCAGGCGCAAAGCATCCGCCTTAGAAGATGGGCTGCTAGCCTCTCGTTCTATGCCCTCTAGCAATAAACGCATAACCTGCAAGCTGGGTGTCTGCGGAAGAAGACGCGCCAAACGAGGCGCTTCCATATGCAATGTCGGGTCTTCAGCTAGCAAGCCCTCGCTAACTATAAAACGGTAAAACTGTCGTAGTGCGGCAAAGCTGCGAGCAGAACTAGACGATTTAAACTCGCGCACATCGTGCAGGTGGCTAAACCATTCTTGTAAATCCTCGCGAGACGCACTCGCGAGACGCTTGCCACAAGTTGATAAAAAAAACGCAAGCGCACGCAAGTCCGAACGATAGGCAAATATCGTGTTCGAGGCGATGTTGCGCTCGGCAAAACGCGCGTCTAAAAACAATCCGATTAAACGCTCGTCTTCTCCGTCCGACGCCAAACTTTCGTTTATTCCTTCATCACGAGCTTTCATCTTAGCCCCCCATACTCAAGCAAAGCTTAGCCAAAATGCTAAGAAAATACATAGGAAAATACATAGGAAAATACATAGGAAAATACAGCATATAGATTATAATCGTCTTATAATCCTCTCATCTTTTGTCCCTCCCCCTTATAACACTCTCTTTTGCAATCCTCTATCGAAAGCGCATGCTTTTAAAATAAATAAAAAATCTTCGTAAAAATTTGCGAGATGACTGCTCGCAAAAAAACTCGATACATTAACTCTAAATTAACTCGGTGAGCAATGATGTTCGATCAACTCGGTCAATCCTTAGGCAATGTCTTCGCTACTTTGCGCAAGCACGGCTCCTTGCGAGAGCAAGACATACAAAACGCCTGCGAAGAAATAAAGCGTGCAATGCTCGAGGCGGATGTAGCTCTGAGCGCAGTCAAAGAATTCTTCGAGAATTTCGCTCCGCGTATAGACGAGCTAACAAAAGAACTCTCAGAGGCGATTAATCCTGCCGAAGAACTCATCGAGCGCGCGCAAAACGCGCTCGCGCGTCTATTGGGCGCCGGATGCCAGCAACCCTTACGCATAAGCGCTGGAGAAGTGGGAACAGATGCGCCACAAGTGATGTTGATAGTCGGCTTGCAGGGCAGCGGGAAAACTACTACATCCGTAAAACTCGCAGCACACTTGCAAAAAAAAGGACATAAACCGTTGCTCGTGTCTCTGGATTTCTCAAGACCCGCCGCTGAACAACAACTCGCAACCCTCGCGCAACGCGCAAACTTACCTATCTTACGACAGGCAGAGGTCTCAGAAGATAACAACAAAAACTCGCGCGAAAAAGCTATCGCACTCGCAAAGCTCGCGAAGCAAAATGCTGCTAGCAAAAATGCCTTGCTCATATGCGACACCGCAGGGCGCATGCAAGTAGACCAAGAAGCAATGGGGGAAATAGCCGAAATAGAAAAAATACTCGCTCCACGCGAAACATTACTCGTCGCTGACGCTATGCTCGGGCAAGAAGCCGCAAAAGTCGCAGATAAATTTAATAAACTCTTGAAAGTAAGCGGGATAATACTAACTCGCTTGGAAGGAGACGCGCGAGCTGGCGCCGCTCTTTCAATGATGAGCGCCGCTAAAAAACCTATACGCTTTGCTGGAATCGGCGAGAATATAGACGACCTACAAGCCTTCGAGCCGAACGCCTTAGCAAGTAGAATACTCGGGCGCGGAGACTTAAAAGGACTCGTCGAAAAAATCCAAAAAACCATTCCAGAGGAAACTCAAGGCGAAAAACAAGGCGGAAAAACTCTAGTAAGCGGAAAATTCGACCTCAACGCACATAAAAAACAGATACAGCAAATGCGCAAAGCTGGCGGGCTACAAGGACTCGCAAAGCATTTGCCGCAAGCTATGCAAAATAAAATAAACGACGCGCGAGTCAAGTCTATGGTCGATGAAAAAAAGCTGAAGCGACAAGAAGTAATCATCGACTCGATGACACATGCAGAAAGAAGAAATCCAAAAATTATACACGCATCGCGTAAAAAAAGAATAGCCAGAGGCGCTAGTGCCAGCATAGTAGAGGTCAATCGTTTGTTGAAAAACCATCTCAGTGCCGCTAAAGCCATGAAAAATATGGCGCGATGGGATGAAAAAATGCTACAAAGAAATGTCGGCGGCTTGTTTCGTTAAAACTTGCTTTGCTAGAGCTTATTTTGCTAGAGATAGCGTGTTCGGTATGCAAGGGTGGTATGCAAGGGTGGTATGCAAGGGGCGGTATATGAGAGTGGTATGCAAGAATAGCATGGAAGTCTAATGTACAAGGTCGGTATGCAGAAATTCGCACAAAAAACTAATAAGCAAAAAACTCGCACTACAACTAATCCATATTCAAATCGTAGAGCCCAAACTAACATCTGATAAAAATCTCTGAATAAACCCCTTATGTCTTTGTCAATTCGCCTTACGCGTGGTGGCGCACGCAAAAAACCTTTCTATCGAGTGGTCGTAGCTGATCAACGCATGCCTCGCGATGGAAGGTTCATTGAAAAAATCGGATACTATAATCCCCTCCTCGCGGAGAAAGACAAGCGCGTAAAGCTCGATGGTGAGCGCGCGCAGCATTGGATTGCGCGGGGAGCGCAGCCATCGCGGCGAGTAGCCTTGTTCCTCCATCAAATCGGAGTCGGAGAAAAACCCGCAATACCAAAACAAACTAAAAAGTCATTGCCTCGCAAAAAAGAGCTAGAGCGACGCGAAGCAGCTCTAAAAGCTAAAGAAGAAAAAACGGAAGAAAAAACAGAGCAGAAAGCGGAAGAAAAAATAGAAGAAAAAACGGAGCAGAAAGCGGAAGAAAAGCAAGACGCTACTGAAAAAACCGCTGAAAAAACCGCAGCTGACGAGTAGAACAAATCCTCTAACCTCGACAAAGTCTCGCTGGCACTCGAGTGGGCGAAGGGCTAAAAAAATGGCGACATGCGCGAGCGCATCGAAAAAAAGCTAAAAGAACGAGTGCTGTTAGGCTACTTGCGAACAGCACACGGCATAGGCGGGTTAGTGAGAATTGAAAGCTTCGCCGAGCCACCAGAAAATATCGCTAAGTACGATAAACTACGCTGCGACGCGCTCGGTGCAGAGTTCGTCGAACTCTCAAATATAAGACGATACAAAGGCGCAAGAGGTATTATCGCAAAAATACTCGGTTGCGATGATCGACAGCAAGCCGAAGCCTTGCGCGGAGCAGAGCTATACATAATGCAAAAAGACCTGCCGCCATTGGAAGAAAATTACTTCTACCATCAATCTCTTATCGGATTGCCAGTACTAAACGAAAGTGGAAAATTACTCGGCAAGGTCGCAACCTTGCAAAACTTCGGCGCGGGAGAGCTGTTAGAAATACGCGTGAAAGCAGAAATTGTGGAAAATAGTAAAGAAAATAATAAGGAAAATATCTCCGATTTAGAAAAAAAAAGCACTAAATACAGACATCAAGAAGAGCGAGTCTTTATTCCCTTCTCGCGTGAGGTCGTATCCCATATATCCGAAAACTCCATCGAGGTGCGCGGAATATATGCAGAAGCCTTAGTAAAAAGCATGACAAAAATCTCAACAAAAATCTCAACAAAAAATCTGGCAAAAAACATGACAGAAAAACAAGCGCAAAATACTAAAGCAAGTATCTCACCTAGAGAAAAAGAACATAAGGGCAACTAGATGCGCAACCCATACTCGGTCGTAATAGCAACCCTGTTTCCAGATTTATACCCAGGTCCGTTGGGAGTATCTCTATGCGGGAAGGCTCTCGCGCAAAACATATGGACAATGACAACCTTACAACTATTAGACTTCGTCGACGATAAAAAACGAATCGACGATGTCGCTTTCGGCGGCGGCGGCGGGATGGTCTTACGAGCGGAACCTTGTGCAAAAGCGCTCGAAAAAGCCTTCGCAATAGCTCCAAAAAATGCAGTGGCAGTATATCCAACTCCACGAGGAAAACCCATAACGCAAAAAACCGTGCGCAAGCTAGCAGCAGCCTCTGGGTTGATATTGCTATGCGGGCGTTACGAAGCCGTCGATCAAAGAGTCATCGAGGCTTTTGAGCTACAAGAAGTATCTCTCGGAGACTTCCTGCTCGCAAGCGGCGATTGTGCCGCAATCGCAATAATAGAAGCCATCGTAAGATTGCTCGACGGGACCATCGCAAACGAAAATGCAACTCAAAACGAAAGCTTCGAGGACGGGCTATTGGAGCATCCTCATTATACAAGACCTGCTATATGGCGTGAGAGGAAAGTGCCAAATATACTACTCTCGGGAGATCATGCGAAAATACAAACTTGGCGCAAAACTCAAGCGGAAAGCATAACGCGCGAAAAAAGACCAGAACTCTGGCAAAAATATATTAAAAAGGAAAATAAATAAATAAATGAAAAACAAGAGCTCAATAACACTCCGCCCAAACACTCCGCAAAGACAAAAGTGGAAACTAGCGCAAAGAGAAACTTGACGAACATGCAACAGCAAAGGTAAAATGAAGCGGTAGTTAGTTTACTCTGTACAAAATCCAAAACAAAAATCGTTAATCGGACGGTAAAAATGACGCGCCCAGCAGAAATCGAAGCGTTTGAACGCGCATATAAAGAAAAGGTAGCGGCACTCAACGCTAGCTCGGAAAGCTCTGAACTGCCCAAGGAAGAGGAGAAAGGGGGGCAGGGAAAAGGTAAAAAGCTCAAGGGCAACATTAGCAAAATTATTAGCTCCGCTGAAATACCAAAGTTTCGTGCCGGCGATAAGTTGCGTGTACAGGTGCGGATACGCGAGGGAGAAACCGAACGCCTGCAGGCTTTCGAAGGCGTATGTATTGCTAGGCATAACGCAGGATTAGGTAGCAGCTTTACAGTACGAAAACGCTCGTACGGCGAAGGAGTCGAGAGAGTCTTCCCGCTACATAGCCCAAACATCGCTATGATCGAGGTCGTCCAACGAGGACAAGTCCGCCGCGCTAAACTCTATTACCTACGCGATAGGCAAGGAAAACGCGCGAGAATCGCAGAGGGT